>QNAD01000009.1 GCA_003641345.1 Candidatus Zixiibacteriota bacterium
GCCAAATGTCGATGTAGCAAAAATGCTGGCTGAAGATAAAGCCGAAAGCAAATTAGGAATTCCGTTCCGATTTGGAGCTCCTTTTGATGTCAATTACACTCTTGATAATTCCGGCGTTTGGGAAACCTTGCCGGATGGCGGTCGTTTATGGACTCTTCGTATAGAATGCCCGGGGGCTTATTCAATTAATTTCCTTTATGATTTTTTCGAGATTCCTAAAGGAGCTGAATTATTTATTTATAACGAATCAAGAACCGATATCATAGGTGCTTTTACTTCTGAAAATAATAAACCTTATCAAAAATTTTCAACTGCTCCAGTAAAAGGACCAATCTCGATATTAGAATATTATGAACCTGCTGATGTTGATTTTCGTGGGTTCATATCAATCTCAAGAATAGTTCATGGTTATAAAAATATTTTTGACCAAAATGTTCTAAAAGATATAGCCGGATATGGAGCATCCGGATCATGTAATAACAATGTTAATTGCCCTGAGGGGGAGCCATGGCAAAATCAAAAACGATCAGTAGCTATGGTCCTTTTAGGTAATGGCACCCGTTGGTGTTCCGGTTCGATGATAAATAATGTTAGAGAAGATTTTACTCCATATTTTCTATCAGCTAACCATTGTCTGGGCGGTGAACCGTATTGGATTATCATGTTTAATTATGAAAGCCCTGAATGCACCAATACTAACGGTCCAACAAATATGACAGTTTCCGGAACTACTTTAAGAGCCTCAAATTCTTATTCAGATTTTGCTCTTGTTGAATTAAGCGAGACACCTCCTGATGGTTACGAAGTTTACTATTCAGGTTGGTCAAATATAGATACTCCCTCACCGCAATCGGTAGCCATCCACCACCCTTCAGGTGATATCAAGAAAATTTCATTTGATTATGAACCGGTTACATCAACCAGTTATTTAGGTTCCACCGGTGTAACTCACTGGAGAATTGGATCATGGAACGATGGTACTACAGAAGGCGGATCATCCGGATCACCACTATTCGATGACAACCATCGTATCGTTGGACAACTCCATGGAGGATATGCGTCCTGTACAAGTATTACTTCTGATTGGTATGGGAAATTTGCCAAATCATGGGATTATGGAAGCAATTCTACTAATCGGTTGAAAGACTGGTTGGATCCGGATAATACCGGAGCAACAACCCTTGATGGACTTGATGCCGCTCGGGTTGCATTTGATAATGATTTGAGTTTTGGGTGGTCACCATTTGAAGTGAGTTTCACAGACATCTCAAATGAAAACGTTGTGAGCTGGGTTTGGGATTTTGGTGACGGTGATACATCTTATGTTCAACACCCAACACATAACTATGACACTCCCGGTCTTTATGATGTTAAACTTGAAATTGAAAATGACATTGGAGAGGTTTATTCAAAAACAAAAATTGATTTAATTGCTTCTTTGGCTGATACCGTTATCGGTCATGAGAAAGAAATTGTTTCAGAGACTCAGTTTGTAATGGAAATAGATGCTAAAAATAATGTCCCTGTAAATTATTTCCAAATTCCAGTGGAATATTTAGGCGATATTGATTTGGTGCTGGATTCATTTTCAACTGTGGGATTAAGAACAGAATATTTTGAAGATGATTTAAGCTATACTCACAATAACCCCTTAGGTAAACAGAATACTCTTAGAATAAGAGCTTCAACTGATGGTTCCGTAGCGGAACTTCCGCCTGGTGAAGGACCTATTGTCAAATTATATTTCAGTATTGGTCCTGGCTCAAATTCCGGTGACAGTACAGTAATATCTCTGGGTGGGTACATATCAGGGGTGACTGAATTCCTCCCATATTACTATGGGAGCATGTTGGATTTCCAACCACAAGCAATTGATGGTTTAGTTATTATCGGTACTTGTTGTGTGATAAGAGGCGACGTAAATCATAATGGTTCAATCGGGATATCAGATATTACATATATGGCAAGTTATTTTTTCCAACAGGGACCCAATCCGGTATGCGAAGATGAGGCTGACACTAATTCCGATGGTAACATTCTTATTACCGATTTGACCTTGCTGGTTGATTATATGTTTAACGGTGGTCCTATCCCTGGACCTTGTGTACCGTAAAAAAGATTATTGGTTGTAAGTCTTGAAAGTCTGTGAAAGTTTTCCTTTGGCAGACTTTCGTCCTACTTTTGTCTTTGTAATTGTCATTCCCGACTTGAGGGCTTGTTGAAGAAGTCTTATTCCTGTCATTGCTGTATAAGTCAATGACATAAACAGGGTTCTTCAACAAGCACCCTCACAGATGTTACGGTGGGTCCTGAAAATCTGTGTAAACAGATTTTTGTGACCTACCGCTCTTTAATTGCAACTGCTTAAGTGTCGGGTCACAATCCACCTCCGGTGAATCAGGACCCGACACAACTGAAATAAGGGTTTTTCAACAAGCACTTTTACAGAAACGACAATAAAAAAATAATCAGAGTACCCAACTCCGATGGCTATTCATTTTCTTTTTTATTTTGGTTTTTTGTTTTTTTTCGGAACTCTTTGAATTTAGCCAGATATTCACTCAAACCTTTTTCCCGCCCAACTTCTTTTGGCTTATAATATTCAGTCCCCGACAAATCTTCAGGAAAATATTCCTGATCTGTAAGAGCCTCTTCATAATTATGAGCATATTTATAATCTTTACCATATCCAAGATTTTTCATAAGTGAAGTAGGAGCGTTTCTAATCCAAAGAGGAACTGGAAGCGAGCCTTTTTGATCGGCATCAGTCATTGCTTTTTTAAATGCAATATAAATAGAATTTGATTTAGGAGCACAAGCCATATATATGACCGCCTGAGCAATAGCCAACTCACCTTCGGGAGACCCTAAAAAAAGAAAAGATTCTTTGGCGTTCAGACAAAGAGTTAAAGCATAAGGATCAGCCAGCCCGATATCCTCAGAAGCAAAACGAATCAACCGCCTGATAATATATTTCGGGTCTTCACCGCCATAAAGCATTCTTGCCAGCCAATATAAAGAAGCATCCGGATCACCGCCTCTTAAAGATTTATGCAAAGCAGAGATTATATTAAAATGTTCTTCACCTTTTTTATCATAAACTGCAAACCCTCGCTGATGTACTTTTTGGGTTAGCTCTAAAGTTATCTTCTTTTCTTCACCAACAAACCGAACAGTTTCATCAAGCAAAGTTAAGCCTCGGCGAGCATCTCCATCGGAAGCATTTATCATTAAATCTAAAGCAGGTTCTTCTATCCCTATCTCTTTTAAACCTAAACCAAATTCTTTATCAATAAGAGCATTTTTAAATATTTTTCTCAAAGCATCATCGTTTAATCTTTCCAAAACAAATACCCTTAGCCTTGATAATAAAGCAGAGTTGACTTCAAAAGATGGATTTTCGGTAGTTGCTCCAATTAGGACAATATCGCCGGACTCAACATAAGGCAAAAACGCATCCTGCTGGGCTTTGTTAAAACGATGGATTTCATCGATAAAAACATAAGTCCGCCGTCCCGACATCTGGTAGTAATTCCGAGCTTTTGTCAGAATCTGTTTGACATCTTTGATACCCGATGTAACCGCTGAGAATTTAACAAATTGCCCGTTGGTGGCACATGCGATAACTTCGCCTAAAGTTGTTTTCCCTGTTCCGGGAGGTCCCCAAAAAATCAACGATGTGACTTTATCATTTTCAATTGCATTCCGAAGAGGAGTTCCTTCGCCAATCACCTTTTCCTGTCCGAAAAATTTATCAATTGATTTAGGACGCATCCTATCAGCCAACGGTTTTAAATCATTAAGACCTGATTTAGAACGAGCATTTGATTTATTACCAAAAATATCCATTGTTCGAATATAGGTAGTAAATTATTGCAACTCAATCACAAATTAGTTCTCGCCAAATGTGATTTATAATAAAACATAATATTAAACATGATTTGGGGAATAATCGTACTTTTTAAATACATACCACTCACCTATGTTACTGAGGAATAACAAGTTATTTTAAATATTCTCAAAATTGTTGCAATCTGATTTTAAAGTATTTATACTTGCAGGAGTAAAATATTATATTTTTAGTTATGAAAGGGTATAACAGAAACGGCTGTTATTTTGTCGTTCAAACTGATGTTAACCAAACGTTCTACCCTGCTACTATTCTTATATGGAATTTGAAATAAATATTCTCCGTTTGTGTTAACTGGAAGTATGAACGGATACAAAACTGAACAGGACAAGATGTCAAATAAAACGATTTATTGGATTCTTTTTGGATCAATCTTTGGAACAATACTCGGGATTGCATTCGGTTATTATTTACCGGATTTAATGTTATCTTTTTCTTTTATTGGATCAATTTTCTTAAATGGTCTTAAAGTTATTATTATCCCCTTAATTATCACCAGCATTGTTGTTGGAATAACTTCAATGGGGGACATAAGTAAACTTAGCCGAACAACTGTAAATACATTATTCTATTTCTTCTCAACTACTATAATAGCTGTTTTAATCGGCACTGTTTTAGTAATGATATTTGAACCCGGGGTCGGTGTTGGAAGACCAGATAATATTCCACAGATAATTCAGGATTTAAGAGCCTCCAATTCTTTTAATATAATTGATAGCATTATTCCATCGAATATTCCTCAAGCAGTAATCAATGGAAATTATCTTGGTATTATTATACTGACTATAATTTTTTCTTTGGTTTTGACAACTATGTCTCGTCAGGGAAAAGTCATTATTGATTTTTTCAAAGCCGCCAACGATGTTATCTTTAAACTAATCAATATCCTTCTGATAGCTGTACCGATAGGGCTTTTCTTTTTGGTAGGTTCTGTTGTTGCTGAAAATAATCAAACAATATTTAATATAACAGATAACTTAAGCTCATTTTTGCTTGTTGTTCTTGCTGGGTTTATAATTCATGGATTTATTGTTTTACCTTTGATATTGAAATTTTTTGCTCATCAATCGCCCATAACCAGCTTTAAAAATCTTATACCCGCTATGGCTACAGCTTTTGGAAGCGGGTCATCAACCGCATCGCTTTCAATAACATATCATTGTGTTATTGAAGATTGTAAAGTTGATAAAAGAGCAGGTTCTTTTGTGTTGCCTTTAGGATCTATTATAAATGTTGGCGGCACAGCTATGTATGCTGTAATTGTCGCTTTTTTCATAGCACAGGTTTTTGGAGTAAATTTGACAATTTCTCAAATGCTTCTGATGGCAGTAACAGCTGTAATCCTATCTTTTGGTTTGACGAGTTTGCCTCACTCGACAATGTTTTTAGCATTAATTCTACTTGGTGTTGGTGATTTTCCTCTGGAAGCGTATGCCGGCTTTAGTTTACTTTTGATGACGGACTGGTTTTTTGACAGACTAAAGGCAGGATTAAATGTTTGGAGCGATGCTGTCGGAGCTATTGTAATTGGTGAAACATTTGAATTTAAAACTTCTACTCGAACCACTAAATCAAAAACCGTAAAAAAAGATATAAGAAGAGAGAAAAGAACAGACACAAAAAAACGTGCTTCAACAACTAAGCCAAAAATTAAAAAATCAGAAACACGTGAAAAGGTATCGGCTAAAGAAACCAGACCAAAAAGGGAAAAGAAAGTTGATGATAAAATCAAAATTAGAGAATTTGGCTCTAATAAACGTTCCACTAAAGCATCTGCAAATAAAAACGAAAACACAGGCTCTCCGTTTGATTTAAAACCTCCATTAAACAGTTTTTCAGAGTACGATGAAAAACCTGTAAAAACTGCAAAAGCGAAACCAAAACCAAAACCTGCCAAACAAACTATTCAAGCTAAGGCTGAGCAAAAACCGGAAAAAGAAAAGAGTGAAAAAGTCGCTATTGCACTGCCTAAACCGCCAAAAAATCTACCCTTCCCAATTAGAGTTGAAAAAACTGATAAATATGAAAAACTTGAAAACAAAGAAACTCTTCCGGTCGCAACCGTTGAAAAAGAATTATCAAAAGTAGCCAAACGATTAGCCGCTCTTGAAGTTAATGAATTAAAAGATGAAAAACCTTTGGACAAAGAAAATATAACTGAGGAACCGACTATAGATTTTGTTGATGAAAAAGATAATGACATAGCTATTGAAAAAATTGAGACTGTTGAAAAAGATGATGAAATTGAAATTACTGAAACTATCGAAGAAATTAAACCTATAGAAAAAAAAGAAAATAAATCTGAGCCTACAATACAGTTTGGGCGAACTTCAAAAAAACCCAGAGCGAAAAAAGAATCGAAAATTGACGACCAGAAAACTAAACCAAAGATAGAGATAGAGCCAGAGATAGAGCAAAAAACTGAATATAATTTGGAAAAACAATCTTTTGGAAGATCTCCTAAGAAAAAAGTACGTAAATAGAAAAACTACAGCAATTCATAAAAAAAAATGAAACTTAATTTCACTTTTTCACTACTAATTGTTGAGGAAACTATTTGACCTCTTTTAAACAAATTGATTACATTTTATTAGAGGAAAGAAAAAATGAATAACTTTAAAGTATTTTTATTAATGGCATTGATGATGAGCCTGCTAATGGTGGTTGGCTATTTTTTGGGTGGCAACAATGGACTAATATTAGCTTTTCTTTTTGCAACGGTATTTAACTTTGGCAGTTACTGGTTTTCCGATAAAGTTGTTCTTAAAATATACAAAGCAAAAGAAGTATCCGAAAGTGATCACCCGCGGCTTTTCAGAATTGTTAAACGAGTATGTTTGCAAGCTGAAAATATGCCAATTCCTAAAATTTGTATAGTTCCTTCAAAAGCCCCAAATGCTTTTGCCACCGGACGTAATATGGAACATGCCACTGTTGCTGTTACCGAAGGTTTACTTTCAATATTAAATGATGATGAGCTTGAGGGAGTTATCGGACATGAAATAGCTCACATTCGCAATAAAGATATGTTAATTGGAACAATAGCCGCTACTTTTGCTGGTGCTATTGGCATTTTAGCCTCTATTGCTCGCTGGGGAGCAATTTTTGGTGGGTATGGGCGAAGTGATGATAACCGTGGCGGTGGAATTGGTTTATTGGTTGCCGCCATTATTGCTCCAATTGTAGCAATAATAATCCAGATGGCTATTTCAAGACAACGCGAATATAAAGCCGATGCCACCAGTGGTAATATCACAGGTAAACACTTAGCACTTGCCTCAGCCCTTGAGAAACTACATAAAGCTCCCGTTAGATTAAATCTTGATAATCGACCGGCTACGGCTAATCTAATGATAGCCAATCCTCTTTCAGGTAAAGGAATTGCAAATCTCTTTTCCACTCATCCTCCGGTAAAAGAAAGAATTGAGCGTTTAAATAAATTATCCCAGAAACACTTATATAAAGGGTTAGCCGGTTGATAAACTCAGATGATCTCCGGCAATCTAAAAATAGTTCAACAGCAGGAAAATTGTAAAATGGACTCTCGATTGATATTGGAGCTTTCCGCAATATTAGTATTGATTTTAGCGAACGGCTTTTTTGCTCTTTCAGAATTCTCCATAATAGCCAGCAGGAACAGTAAACTTAGACAGAAGATTGCGAAAAAAAAATCAGGGGCATCGACCGCATGGAAACTGCATAATAAACCAGACAAATTCCTTGCTTCCATTCAAGTAGGTATAACTTTAGTTGGAACTTTGGCAGGTGTTTTCGGCGGAGCGACATTGGTAAATAAATTTGAAATGTTATATATGACAATACCTGTCGATTTTATAGCGTCTTTTGTAAAACCAATATCTGTTGTATCAGTAGCAATTATTATTACCATTGCAATGGTCGTACTTGGCGAATTAGTTCCAAAATTTGTTGCTTTATCACATCCAGAAAGATTTGCTCGATATGTTGCACCTTCTATTTCATTCTTTATCAAACTAACTTCTTTTTTCGCTCTATTCCTGAGTGGCATTTCAAATTTAATCATTAAGTTGTTTGGTATTAAAAAATCAGAAGACAGAGCAATCATCACTGAAGATGAAATCAATATGATGATACTTGATGGCCGTGAAAAAGGAATTTTCGATGAAATCGAAGAGCAACTCATTAAATCCGTATTCGATTTTGCTGACTCATCAGTTCGAAGAGCGATGACACCCAGAATTGATGTGGTAGCAATCGAAATAAATGCGTCACCTCAGTCAATAACCGACGTACTCATTGAGACCGGTTTTAGCAGATTGCCAGTTTATGAAAACACTATAGATAATATAATAGGTATTTTATATGCTAAAGATATTATAATCCAGAGACTAAATCCAGAACTGATCATTGTACAAGATATCTGCCGTAAACCTACTTTCGTACCGGATTCTATGCCTCTTTCAAAACTTTTAAGTAAATTTCAAAACAAAAAAAACCATATGGCGATAGTATTAGATGAATATGGCGGCACCGCCGGAATTATTACTTTAGAAGATGTTATTGAAGAGCTTGTTGGCGAAATCAGAGATGAATATGACATAGAAGATGACCCGCTGGTTAAACATTCTGAAACGGTTGCGTTTGCAGATTCTGATGTATGGCCCGGTCTGGTCAATAATATATTAGATTGTAATCTTCCCGAAGATGACAATGATACACTTGCCGGACTGTTCATCGATACACTTGGACGATTGCCAAAAGAAAAAGAGTCAATTATTATTGCTGATATTAAAATGACGGTTATATTAATGGAATCCAATCGCCTTCGTCGTCTTAAACTTGAAAAAATAATAGAACCATCGGATGAAAATTAGATATGTTAAAGATATTTAATGCTCCTTTTCGCTGGACACGTCAACTTTACGATTGGGTTTTAAAATGGGGGAAATCTGATTATGCTTTGCCTGCTTTATTTATATTAGCTTTTGCCGAAGCTTCTTTTTTTCCTATACCTCCTGATGCTTTATTGATTGCATTATGTATGGGGGCTTATAAAAAATGGTTCAAATTTGCTACTATCTGCTCTGTCGGTTCTGTTTTGGGAGGTGTTGCCGGATATCTTATCGGTATGCTTGCTTTTGATACAATAGGTGAAGTGATGCTTGATTTTTCTGCAACTTTGGCAGGCACAAGCTCTGAAGAACTTTTATCACAAGCTCAATACTGGTTTAATGAAAAAGAGGTTTGGGGGATGCTGGTTGGACCATGGGCTGTAGGAATTGCCGGTTTTACTCCAATACCATATAAAGTTTTCACTATCTCTGCCGGATTTTTCAATATGAGTTTTATTCCATTTTTGGCAGCATCGCTTATCAGCCGAACTCTTCGGTTTTTTATTGTAGCTGGACTTATCGGTTTGTTGTACAAAAAATTTGGGGATAAAATAAAAGATTTCATTGATAAATATTTCAATTGGCTTGCTATTGGATTTGTAATTCTACTAATACTTGGATTTCTTTCAATTAAACTATTAAAGGGTTAATCAGTTTATGTCTCATACACACTCTCATAGTTCAATTTCAGGCAAGAAACTGTTCTGGGCAATAATATTTAATTCCATTATAACCATTGCTGAATTTATCGGAGGCATTTTAACCGGCTATTTGGCTTTATTGGCAGATGCTGTTCATAATCTTTCCGATGTTGCCGCTTTAGGATTAGCATGGATAGGAGTCAAAGGTTCTCAAATCCCTGCCTCAAAAAAATCTACTTATGGATTTAAAAGAATCGAAGTCATTACGGCTTTTATCTCAGCTGTATCATTGGTTGTTATTGCAATTTTTATTTTAATGGAAGCATATGAAAGATATATAAATCCACAGGAGATTACTAACCCTGCATTATTCATAACTGTGGCAACCATAGGTCTTGTGGGAAACATACTTTCCATTTTATTCCTTCATTCGGAAAAAGGCAAATCATTGAATATGAAGACTGCTTTTTTACACATGGCATACGATGCGATATCATCAATTGTAGTAATAATTGGCGGAATAGTTATTACTATGACAGGATTGGTAATAATTGATACTATCCTGTCTTCATTTATTGCTCTTATGATTTTCTGGTCATCATATCTTGTTATTAAAGAAGCGGTATTGATATTCATGGAATCAGCACCGGAGGGAATTAATTTCGATGATATTTATGATGAAATAATGAAATTTGATATTGTCGAAGAGATTCATGACCTTCATATCTGGTCGCTTTCATCAACAGAAATTGCTTTGTCGTGTCATATCTGTATTAGTAAAGATGATATATCTCAAGGACAAATTGTTATAACGAAAATAAATCAAATAATTAAAGATAAATTTAATATCGGACATAGTACAATCCAATTGGAACACTATCCTGATTCAACAGAAAAAATGCAATGTAATATTGAATGTAAACAGGCTTTTAAGGAAAAAAATGTCAGATAAAATTGTAGAATTAGAAATAACCGATCTTGCTTTTGACGGAAAATCAGTAGCACATCTTGACGGAAAAGTTGTATTTTTAAAAGGTGGATTACCGGGGGAAATTGTCAAGGCTGAAATATACAGGGAAAAACCAAGATATAACGAAGGGATAGTCAAAGAGATTATTAAAAAATCAGACTTAAGAATTAAACCTCTCTGTTCCCATTTTGAAATCTGCGGTGGATGTACCTGGCAGGATTTGAATTACCAAAGCCAATTGGATTTCAAGAAAAAACAGGTAGTTGATTGTCTCGATAGAATAGGTACTCTAAAAGATGTAAAAGTAAAAAACGTCATTGGATCAGTAGAATTATTTGATTACCGCAATAAGATGGAATTTTCATTTAATACTGATCCTGAAAAAGGGTTCACGCTTGGTCTTCATCATCGGGGTCATTTCGATAAAGTATTCGACCTGGAAAAATGTTATCTTCAGTCAGATATAGCGTCGGATATAGTTAACTGGGTACGTAATTATATCATTCAAGAAGATATTCCTATTTATGACGTAATAGAACACACTGGTTATATGCGATTTTTGATGATTCGGCAAGCCAAGAGAACTACTGATTTAATGGTAAATATCGTAACTAACTACGGAGATTTCCCAAACAGTGAAGCTCTAATAAAACAAATCACTGAGAAGTTTCCTCAAATTACAACAATCGTCCATAGCCAAAATGGTCAAAAATCAAATGTTGCTGTAAGTGAAATTGAAAAAGTACTTTTCGGTAAAGGATTTATCACAGAAAAAATATTTACAAATAGTTTCAGAATAAAGGCTAATTCATTTTTTCAAACTAATTCTGTACAGGCTGAAACATTATATCGCACTGCTTTTGAGATGCTTCGTCCCCAAAAAACTGATAACATTATGGACCTTTATTGTGGAACTGGTTCTATCGGAATTATAGTTTCCCAATACGTAAACGAAGTGATTGGCGTTGAATTAGTAGCAGAATCAATTGAATCTGCCAAATTAAATGCTCTGGACAATAATGTTATCAATATTAAGTTTTTTGAAGGAAACGTGAAAGACTTTTTAAGAACGTATCATAATGATGATATAAAATACAATATCGTAATTGTTGACCCACCCAGAGCCGGCCTGCATCCAAAAGCATTAAAACGGATGCTTGAATTAAAACCGGAAAAAATTCTTTATATTTCATGTAATCCGGCAACTTTCTCGCGTGATGCAAAATCAATAGTAGAAAAAGGTTATAGCCTTTCTGATATACAACCGGTGGACATGTTTCCGCATACGATGCATATTGAGCTAATCTCTGTATTCTATCGTGATTAACATTTCTTGCCATTACTGCCGAAATAATATAGATTGACGGTTAATTTTTTAAGGAGGAATAATTTGCGTTTTATAAGATTCATAACTGCTTTGCTTTTAACTATTTGTTTCACATTAACAGTTAATGCGGCTAAAAAGAAACAAACTTTCGATGAATTTTCTTTGAAAATTCTGGAATCTGTCCAATCATTCTATCCGGTTAAAGCGACCGAGATGGGTATCCATGCCTATGACCATCGTTTTACAGATTATTCTTCAAAAAGTGTAAAAAACAGAATTAAAGATTTAAAAAATTTCGAAAAGAAATTACATAATTTCAAAAAGACAAACCTCTCCCCGCATCAACAGATTAATGTAAAATTACTAAAATCAAATCTTGATATAGAATTATTGAATTTAAAAAATATAGCATGGCACAAAAAATCTCCGCAATTGTATTCTCAGGAAATTATTGACGGCTTGTACTTCCTTTTGATTTCCACTCATGCCCCGATGAAAGAAAAAATATTTAGCATCATGGAACGAATGAAAGCTGTACCTGCATATTTAAAGAAAGCTCAAAAAAATATAAAAAACCCGCCTCCTGTTTATATTGAAACTGCTCAAAAACAGATTGAGTCAGCCATTTATTTTTATAAAACTGCCGCAGGTAAATTAATGAATCAGTTCCCCGAAAAGGCTGATAAAATTTTAAAAATTAGCACTAAAGCACAAGAAGCTCTAAATGATTTTTCAATTTTCCTCTCCGAAATTTCTCCCGGCAAAGAAACATCGTTTGCCATTGGCAAAAAGAATTTCGATTATATGCTTGCAAACCAAAACTTACTGCCCTATGACAGCGACTCTTTACTTAAAATAGGTGAACAACTTCTTTCAGAAGCTCAAGGGAAATACAAAGATTATAAAAAATACGTAGAAAATAATCATCAAAACGGATTAGACTCGGTTTATATCCCGAATGTTTTCACTAAGGATGACATACTAAATTATTACAACTGGGAGACCAAACAAGTTGCTATCTTTATTGAACAAAATAATATCGTTACCATCCCTGATGAAATTGGTGATGTTGAAGTTATTGAGACACCGGCTTTTTTGAGAACAATGGTAACAGGAATTGCTTATCAACCGGCAGGACCGTTTAATGAAGTTCAAAAGGCTTATTTTTATGTCCGTCCGATACCAGATGACCTGGACCGGAGGCAACTCGAAGCTCGCTACCGATATGTTCACAGACGTGGGTTCAAAGGCTCGGTTGTACACGAAGCGTACCCGGGACATCACCTGATGTTTCAGATTGCGTCTCTTAACGAAGATCCTGTTAGAAAATGGCAAATGGATATGCAAATGGCAGAAGGCTGGGCGTTGTATTCCGAAGAAATGATGTACAAGTTAGGTTTATACGGTAAAGAAGATCCTGCTCACTGGCTTCGGGTTTTAGGTGGAATTAGATTTAGGGCGGCAAGAATCATTGCTGATGTTAAACTTCATACCGGACAATTTACAATCGAACAGTGTTACGATTGGATGGTTGAACAACTGGATATTGATACTGAATCCGGCAAGAATTATATTAAAGGAGAAGTCCGCAGATACTCTTTCCAGCCAACTTACCAGATGTCATATTTGATTGGGAAACAAGAAATAATTAAGCTTCGGGAAGTAATGAAAAAGAAACTTGGCGACCAATTTTCTTTACAGAAATTCCACGATGACCTTTTGTCCGAAGGTGCTATTCCACCATCATTGATATATGAAATCTGGGGTTTAAATTAACAAATAAATTTGATTTTCTTTCAAGGGCAGAACTTATCAGCAGTTCTGCCCAAATACAAAACTATTTAATATATTTATCATTTATATTCGAAAAAGGCACATGCTCTTTTGAATAATATTCGTTAGTAATTTTTTTCAGCATTCCAGATAAAGCAATAAGTGCAATAAGATTCGGGATTGCCATTATACCAAGAGCTAAATCCCCAAAAGTCCAAACTGTTTCAAGTTCCAAAACAGCACCAACAAATATCATAACGCAAAACAAAACACGATATGGCATTACAACTCTATCCCCAAACAGATATTGAATCGACCTGTCACCATAATAAGACCAGGCTATCATAGTTGATGTCGCAAATAACATAACAGCCGCCGTAACAATATAATTACCGCTACCTCCCATGAAAGGAAGCCCATGCTGAAATGCATAAGCCGTCATTGGAGAGCCGTTTAATGTTGCCCATCGACAACAACTTTCCATGCATCGGTAACAATGATAGCTAAACCGGTTAATGTGCAAATTGTAATTGTGTCAATGTATGGTCCCATCATAGCTACTGTACCTTCACGTACAGGCTCATCAGTTTTAGCGGCGGCATGTGCAATAGGAGCCGATCCCTGACCGGCTTCGTTTGAAAACAGACCTCGTTTAATTCCCCAAATAAGAGTGTACATAAATGTTGAACCGGCAAAACCACCAACAGCTCCCGGTGGAGTAAAAGCCATGCTAAAAATATCACTGAATGCTTGTGGAATTTTATCAAAATTTAATATGAGAATTGTAATCGCACCTAATACATATACAACAGTCATAAACGGTGTCAGAAAAGCAGTTACTTTCCCAATTCTTTTTACACCGCCTATAATAACAGCTCCGACCAATAAAGAGATAGCCAAACCTGTCATCCACACAGGAATCGCAAAATCAGTATTAAGCTGATCTGCTACCGTAAAAGCCTGAATTGCATTACCAGTTGCTAAAGCACAAAGAGATGCGGCACCTGCGAAAACTATCCCAAGCCATTTCCACCCAAGTGCTTTTTCCATATAATACATTGGTCCGCCCGACGAAGAACCATCGGGATTAATTTTACGGTATTTCATAGATAAAGTACATTCAGCAAATTTCAAAGAGGTTCCCAATATACCTGTTATCCACATCCAGAACAATGCCCCCGGACCGCCATAATGAATAGCTGTGGCAACACCTGCTATATTTCCGATACCGATTGTTGCCGATAGGGCTGTTGATAATGCTTGAAAATGAGATATATCACCCTCGTGACTTGGATCATCATATTTACCGCGAGTGATATCAATGGCATGCTTAAGGCGACGAAGCTGAATCCACCCCAGCCGAAATGATAGAAAAAGACCAGTTCCTAAAAGCAAGACAATCATAGCTGGGAAAATTTCCGGCCAACTCCACACATATGAAGCTATAGTATTAATTATTTCTTTTATTAATTCCACAATACCTCACTTGCTGTTTATAAGTTATATTGCCTTGAGGGATAATTCCGAAAACGGTAATTAGCCAATATGAAAGTTTATTGAATAAGCACATTATTATTTTATAGATAACAGATTGCTATTTGACCACGCAAGCTAAAATTAATTCTATTGAATTTGAATCAATAAAAAAAGAGGAGGCCGCCAATGGCGGGCTCCTCAGCCAGATAATTTTAATCCACTGGCTTTATGATCTTAAACGACTCACTTATTACTACAACAAATTTCATGCCAGCCACAAAGTGGCTTTATTTTCGAATAAGTTACATTTTCAGTTTAGCTTAATAGGTACAAAACCAATATTATTGGATTTAATCCATATAAATTAAACTTGCCCCAAAACTGATAAATCTATAATATTTGTCGATATATAATATAAATTATAGAAAGGAATCTAATTTATGTCTTTTTTCCAATATGTCCACGGAAGGCAAATTCTCGATAGCCGAGGAACGCCTACAATTGAAGTTGATGTTTGTCTTGATGACGGAACAATTGGCAGAGCCGCAGTGCCGTCAGGTGCCTCAACCGGTGCCCACGAAGC
>QNAD01000010.1 GCA_003641345.1 Candidatus Zixiibacteriota bacterium
CTAAACAAATGAAACAATAAGTTTGACATTTATGTTTATTTTAGACAAATTTGAGCTATATGACAGATGAAAATAACAACCAAGATGATTTGTCAAATGCTGATAGTTCGCATTCAGATGAAAACCATTCATCTAGCGAGCAGGAAGATTATGAATTTGAGGAAAATAGTAAGGCAAAAAAAAGCTCAATGGGTTTTTTGGACCATCTTGAGGAACTTCGCCGGTGTTTGATTAAATCCGTTCTGGCGGTGGTTCTTTTTTCATTTGTTGCCTTTTATTTTGCCGATTATATCATGGAGTTCATTAAGATTCCTCTCCAAAATAAAGTAGAACTTTATAATATTGCAGTTACCGGTTCATTTTATGCTTATTTGAAAGTCTCATTGATTTGTGGATTTATAGCATCGTTGCCGTTTAATTTTTATCAGATGTGGTCTTTTGTAGCTCCGGGACTTTATAAAAAAGAAAAATTATTAATTATTCCGCTTGTGTTTTTTTCAACTATTCTTTTTTTGATAGGTGCTTCATTTTGCTATGTTGTAGTTTTACCGTTGTCTTTTGCCTTTTTGATAGGGTTTTCCGGCGATGTTATTATTAATACAATTACTATTGGCAGTTATATTTCGTTTGTAGGTTTACTGCTTATTGCTTTTGGGTTTGGTTTTCAAATGCCAATAGTTGCTTATGTTTTAGGGAAAATGGGGATTTTATCTCATGAATTTTTATCCAAAGGCAGAAGATATGCTCTGGTTGCCATATTAATAGTTGGCGCAATAATAACTCCGCCTGATGTCTTTACCCAGTTTTTGCTGGCGATTCCGCTCTATATTTTATATGAAATTTCAATTATTATTGTCAAAATAACGGTTAAAAAAGATAAACCGTAAACTATTCCCCAAATTAGGCAGTTATATCCTTTGAGTTTATTTTACCAAAGTTGACAAATTTGTTTGGATAAGTTACATTCTCATCGGAAGTTATGCGGGCGTAATTCAGTGGTAGAATGCAAGCTTCCCAAGCTTGACGTCGGGAGTTCGAACCTCCTCGCCCGCTGTTTTTTTTATTTATGGAGATATGTGTTGAAAATTATTGATGTTGATCCTTCATCACCGCTTTTTGGATATATTCGTCCAGGGTATGAAATTTTATCGGTAAACGGGACTGAAGTTCAGGATGCTATTGATTTTTATTATAAGGCAACTAATGAACGGGTAAATCTTATTTTTAGTGATAATCTGGGGAAGAAGATTAATTTTGATTTTGATGAGCTGATGCCTGGTGAACTTGGATTGACTTTTGATGAAGACAAAATCAAAACCTGTGATAATGATTGCATTTTTTGTTTTATTAGACAGCAACCTAAGGGGATGAGAAGAGCATTATATATTAAGGATGAAGATTACAGACTTTCTTTTACACATGGGAATTTTATTACTTTATCAAATACTACTGATGAAGATATTGAACGGATTATCAAGCAAAGGCTTTCACCACTATACGTTTCGGTTCATGCTACCGATGACAAACTTCGCCGATATATGCTTCATAATGAAAAATTAGCACCAATCCTCCCAAGAATCAAGGAACTAACTGATAATGGGATTACTATTCATACTCAAGTAGTGTTATGTCCCGGTATCAACGATGGTAAATATATTGAGCAAACAATCAATGATTTAGCATCGTTATATTCTGGAGTTGAGACATTAGCGGTGGTTCCGGTTGGGCTTACCAAATATCGTGATAATCTTCCTAATTTAAGAACTTATCAACCTGATGAAGCTAAAGATATTATCAACTATATTGACAGAATACAGAAAAGATTCTTAAAAGAAATAGGCACCCGTTTTGTTTGGGCGGCGGATGAATTTTATGTTGCGGCTCATATAGGTTTTCCTAATCAGGTGTCTTATGAGGAGATGTCTCAGTTTGAAAATGGGGTTGGGATGGCAAGGGAATTCTTAACTAATTTTAATCGTAGAAAACGATTTTTGAAAAGTATCAATTCAAATAAAAAAGCTCTGTTTCTTACCGGTTATTCCGCTTATCCGTTTTTAACAGAAAATATAATTCAATATCTTAAACTGAAATTAAAGCTCAATGTTGAATTTGAACCCGTAAAAAATGATTTTTGGGGAGAGACAGTAACAGTTTCCGGGCTATTGACAGGCAATGACTTGCTTCGATGTGCTATATCATATGAGAAAGAATTTGATGTTTTAGTAATACCCCCCAATTGCTTAAATGATGAATATCTATTTTTGGATAATTTATCTTTAACCCAATTTGAAACTGAACTTGGGAAACCGGTTGTTTTAGGTCAATATGATTTGGCTGATACTCTTAAGGAAGTGTTTAAATAATATGTTTACAATAGCTTTAGTTGGAAGACCAAATGTAGGAAAATCTTCGTTATTTAATCGGATACTCCAAAAGAAGATTGCGGTTGTTGATAGTCAACCTGGAATTACCAGAGATAGGAATTATGCTGTTTGCGATTGGAATGGAATTAATTTTAATCTTATTGATACAGGGGGGATGGTTCCCAATTCTGAAGATTTGATGGAAAAGATGATTTTTGATCAAACTGAGTTTGCTCTGCATGAAGCAGATTTGATTATTTTCATAGTTGACAACCAAGTTGGTACTGACCCGATTGATAGGGGAATTGCACGTAAACTTAATCGGGCAGGTAAAAAATTGATTTTGGTAGCCAATAAAGTTGATAATGAAACTGTTGAAAGAGACATATATGATTTTATGAAATTAGGATTAGGGGAACCATTACCTGTCTCGGCAACTATTGGATTAGGGATAGGCGAATTATTAGATAGAATAATAGAATTATTGCCAGAGCAAATTAAATCTGATGGCAGTGATGCCGAAATTATTCGGGTCGCATTAGCGGGAAGACCTAACGTTGGGAAATCATCATTTATTAATGCATTATTAGGTGAAAACAGATTGATTGTAACGCCTATTGCAGGGACAACACGCGATGCTGTTGACACTCCTTTTGAACATAATGGACAGAAATATATTTTAATTGATACTGCTGGTTTGAGAAGAAAATATAAAATACATGAGAATATTGAGTTCTATACATCATTAAGATCAAATAGGGCTATCGAAAATTGTGATGTTGCTTTGGTGATGATTGATGCTTCCGATGGCATCACAGTTCAGGACCAGAGAATATTGGAACAAGTTTTTTCTGTTAGAAGGCCTGCATTATTACTGATAAATAAATGGGATCTGGTTGAGAAGGATTCTCGTACAGCTGATGAATTTTCTAAAGAGGTTGTCAGTGTATTGGCAAAATATGGGCATTTGCCAATGATTTTTATATCTGCTCTTACTGGCCAACGAGTTGAAAAAGTTCTTTCGCTTACTAAGAAAATTTACCATGAAGCTCGTAAAAGAATTCCAACTCCAGCCTTGAATGATTTTCTTCAAGAAGTAGTCAGCAAAAAACATCCGCCCGCAAAACAGGGGAAATATATAAAATTTCATTATGTAACTCAGTCTGAAGTCAATCCGCCAACTTTTATTTTCTTTTCAAATCGCCCGAAAATGATAGCTAAATCGTATATAAGCTATCTAAACAACCAGATTAGGGATAAATTTGGTTTTGAGGGCGTTCCTTTCCGTGTCAAATTCAGAAAGAAATAATAATCATTTTCAATTCCCAAAACTAATAATCTTTTACATTTAACTGTTTAAGAATATTATTCTTCTGACGATAATATTCTTATGTTAGATAACACATCAGATGTTCAACAATTATACAGAGTTGAAGCAATGCTTGAGTCCTGTCGTGCTGATTTACGCGATATATCAACGATGGGAGCTGTGATAACATCAATTCATAAAATAGATGCCGTACTTTCTGTCGCTATGGATATGGCAATTAGACTTGTGAACGGTGAAGTCGGTTTAATAATGCTTGAAGAAAATAATGAATTATCACTTAAAATTTCATGGGGTATAGATGATGCTTTTGTTAAATCCTTGATTTATCAAGATGATGAAGATATTGCGTCGTATTGTTTCAGGACCCGAGAGTCAGTTCTTTTGAATAATCTTGGAATAAAAATAGATAGTGGTTTTAATATCAATTCGATAATTACCGCCCCAATTAAGACCTCGGATAATTGCTTTGGAATTGTAGTAGTTATTAATAAAGCTGATGAAACTGAATATTCAAATGATGATAAAGAGTTGCTGGAAAATCTTCTAAGTTTTGTAGCTGTTGCAATTGATAATTCACTATTGATGAAGGAAAAACTACTTAGGCAAAAAATTGATCAGGAGATGGCTATTGCCAAGCAGATTCAAGAAACTATTCTTCCGACAAGTATTGACACTGTACCTGGATTAGATATTGGAGCAGTTTATTTTCCTGCAAATGATGTTGGTGGAGATTTTTATGATGTTATAAAAATTGATGAAAAAAATATTATGGTAATTATTGGAGATGTTTCCAATAAAGGAATCCCTGCCGCAATGGTTATGTCGGCGGCGGCCGCAATAATCAAAACCAAAGTAGCGGAATGTCCGGATATTGAAATTTTTCAATTGGCTGAATTTGTTAATGATTCATTATCTGAACAGATAATTAAAGATAAAGAAATGTTTGTAACTTTGTTTTTCAGTAAATTTGATTTTGATAAGAAGGAATTAACTTATTGTAATGCAGGTCATGTCCCTGGATTATTTTGGGATAACGAAAAAAAGATAGTAGTTGAATTGCCCGAAGGTGGTACTATTGTTGGACAATTCCATGGAATTCCTTTTAAACAGGGCTCTCGCAGGTTAAAAGCTGGTGACAGGTTATTTGTTTTCACTGATGGTTTGACTGAATCGGAAGATGCTGATGGCCAATTGTTTGGCAGAGAACGTGCTGAACAGGTCTTTTATCATGAGATTGGCTTACCTCCTAAAGAGTTTTGTTCTAAGGTAAGAGAATGGATTGACAAATTTGCAGAAGGTGCCAAAGAAGAATCTATCGATGATTTCACTATTCTTCAAGTGGAGGTGAAATCTGATGATTAAGAAAGAATTTGTCTATAAATCGATATCTGAGAACGAAAATAAAATGCTTGATGATATTGAAATGTTTCTGGATGAGAACAAAATAAGCGGAGAATTAAAAAATAAATTCATGCTTTGCGTGTCAGAAGCATTTACCAATGCCTTAGTCCATGGCAACAAATTGGATCCCAATAAAGAAATTATTATTAAATATACATTAAGTAATACTACATTAAATGCCGATGTAATTGATGAAGGGCACGGTGGTATTGAAAAAGTAAACAAAAGAAAACGCCCTGAGTTGTTGTCTGAAAGCGGTAGAGGAGTTGGATTGATAAAACATTATAGCAGTTCATTTGTAATATCTGAAAATGAAGAAGGCGGGCTACAACTCAAAATTGTTTTTGAAATAAATAAAGAAAGAGTTAATTGTAGATAAATCGGAGGAAATCATGGAAATTAAAGTGAAAAATGAAGGACAAGTCTGTGAAGTTTATTTAAATGGAAGGCTTGATTTAGCTAGTGGAACAAATTTGAAGGAAGAACTAAAAAAAATATTTGACCAAGATAAAAATATGATTCATCTGAATTTGAATGACGTTGAATTTATCAATAGTTCAGGTTTAGGATCATTGGTGTCAATTATGAAAGAGGTCCGTCTGAGAAAAGGAAGATTGACTCTTTCTAATTTAGCCAGTTATGTCAAAGAAATTTTTGAAATTACCCAGTTGTCACATATTTTTGAAATTTATGAAACTCAAGAAGAAGCTTTGAGTTCATATCAATCCGTAACAGCAAATTAATTAGACTTAGATTCCAAATTGGGGTTAATATATGAATGATCTTGTTGAAAGAATTGGTGAACTGCTTTCAAAATTACAATCTTCGGATTATCTAGAAAGAGAAGAAGCAGTTGAGGAACTGGGGAATTATGATACTGATGAGGCCGTTGCAGGTTTGGTTATTGCTATTGAAGACCCCAATTCTGGTATAAGAGAGTTAGCTGCTGAGCATCTTTCGAAAATGAAAGGGGATACAGCTCCCAAACTTTTAATTCACTTTTTGGGGAATGATGATATTACAGCAAGAAATTTAGCAGCTGAAGTCTTAGTTAAGATTGGCTCTAGGTCAGTACCTTATTTAATTGAACAAATTGATGTGGATGATTACGATGTAAGGAAATTCATTGTTGATACGTTAGGTCTTATCAAGGATGAAAATTCTGTTGACGCATTGTGCCAAAAGCTCTGGGATGAAAATATCAATGTTGTCTGTTCTGCCGCTGAAGCTCTTGGAGAAGTAGGCAGTCCGAAAGCAATTGATGCATTAGTTGCAGTTTTTGAAAAAATAGAAGATGTACAGCCTCAGGCTCTTGAAGCATTGGGGAAAATAGGTGATACACGAGCTTTGGAGCATTTATATAGATTTATTGAGACAGATGATCCTATCATTCAATATGCTGGAATTGAAGCAATTGGTAATATTGGTTCTTCTTCCTCAATGGAAGTTTTGTCTAAATATCTAAATGACGGAGATGAATCAGTCTCAGAACTTGCTTTAATGGCTATTATAAATATTAGTAACAATACCGATGGTAATATAGATTTTGACATTCCTTTGGATAAATTTTCTAAATTCCTATTTAATGGCGTTAAAGAAAAAGATCCGGAAATTACAAGTTTTACTATTAATCGTCTAAAAAGTTGGTTTGGGCATGATGTCATCTATAACTTAATTGATGTTTTGGATTCTGTCGATGAAGATAATCAAAAATTGATTATAGAGTCTCTTGGACAGGTTGGCGGTACTGCTTCAACAATGCTTATTAGCAAATTCAAAGAGTCTTCAGTTGAGATCAAAAATATTATTTTAGAAATTATAAAACAGTTTATAGATGAAAATATAGCGAGAAAGCTAATAGGATTTGTTGATGATGAAGATCCAGGGATAAGACAAAAGCTAGCACATATGATTGGTTCTTCTTATTTGCCCGAAGCATTGCCTGTATTAAAGAAGATGGCTGGAGATGAAATCGGTCATGTCCGTTCTGCTGCATATGCCGCCTTAGGGTGGTTATGCACAGAAAATGAAGTGGAATTTTTGGTTAAGGGACTGGATGATAAATTTGTAGATGTAAGAGAAGCTGCGGCTGGAGCTATGATAATGATTGGTACAGAAGCAGTTGTGGAAAAATTCAGAAAATTATTATTTGATGGAAATACTGAGAAGCAACGTATATCTGCATTGTCGTTAGGTATGATTGGTGATTCAACAGTTGTTCAACCTCTGATTGAAGCTATAAATCATCCAGAAGAAGAAATCAGACGTTCATCTATTATTTCTCTTGCTCGCATTGGAGATGAGAGGGCAATTGAGCCTATTGCTGTTGCTCTTAATGATGAATCAAAAGCTGTTAGGAAGTCAGCAATTAATTCACTGGTTATATTACAACGACAAGAATGTGTTCCGAAAATTAAGTTTTTGTTGGATGATGAAGATTTATGGATCAGATATCATACTATTAATGTAATTGGTGATTTTAGAAATAATGAATTTAGCGAATATGTTTTGCCATATTTGAATGATGAGCAGGATGTTATAAGAATTGCTACTATGAAAGCACTTTCTAAGATGGGATGCAGAGAAGCGATGTCCACAATTGATCAATTCGCAAATGATTCTAATAAAGATATTGTCGATGCGGCTCATCAAGCAATTACAGTTTTGGATGGAGAAAAGTAATGAAAAAGCATTCTATCCTTGTTGTTGATGATGAACTATTAATAAGAGATTTACTGTATGATTTTTTTAATAGTCAAGGGTGGGAAGTAAAAGTTGCTGGGAATGGTGAAAAAGCTATGCAAATAGTTGAGAACGAGCAGGTTGATTTAGTTCTTACTGACATAAGAATGCCAGAGATGGATGGTCTTTTTTTAACAAAACAAATAAAAGACAATCATCCTGAATTGCCTGTGGTTGTGATGACTGGATTTCCATCGGTTGATACGGCTGTTGAAGCACTTCGGAGTAAAGTCGCAGATTATATAGTTAAGCCATTTAATATCAATAAGCTTTACAAAGTTATTGAAAAAGAATTAGGCAAATAAGGGAGCTATTTTTAGTTATTTAAAGGAATAAATATGTTGTCAAACAGTTCCAAAGAACCAGATATGAAACGTGAAGAGTTCATCATGATCAGAGATTATATCCACGAGAAGAGTGGGATGTTCTTTGCAGAAAACAAAATGTATTTGGTGAAAAATAGATTAATTAAAAGAATGGCAGAACTCGACATAAAGAGTTTTAAGGATTATTTCTTCCATGTCAAATATGACACATCATTAAAAGAATTCAACTGTTTGATGAATTTAATGACGACAAACGAAACCAGTTTTTTTAGAAATGAACCTTTACTGCTTTCGTTTCAAGAAGAAATAATGCCATCTATAATTAAGCAAAAGACAGAAAAGAAAACTCCAAAATCCGTGAGAATATGGTCTGCCGGGTGTTCTACTGGTGAAGAGCCATATACTTTGGCAATGATTATGCTTGAAAAACTTAAGCAATATCCCGGATGGAATTTGGAAATAATAGCCAATGATATTTCAGAAGATGTACTTCGGAATGCAAGAAAAGGCGAATACTCAGGTTTGACATTAAGAAATATCAAGCCTGCAATGCTTGAAAGATATTTTACCAAAGCAGATAATATCTATAAGGTAAAGCCGGAAGTAAAATCTATAGTCAAGTTTTCGCATATGAATTTGAGTGACGATAGAAGGTTGTCAATGAATAAAAATTTTGATGTAATCTTTTGCCGAAATGTTATGATATATTTTTCGGAAGAAGTCAAAAAAAGATTGGTCAGAACATTTTATAATGCATTAGTTCCGGGTGGACATTTTTATATTGGACATTCAGAAACATTACATGGGATATCAAAAGCATTTAAAATAAATTATTTAAAAAATGCATTAGTTTACCAAAAAGAAGCTGTAGAAACAACTTCTGAGGTGAAAAAGAGAGAGTTGAGGCCTACAACGCTTTTGAGATCCAATGCAAAACCAAGTGCTGGAGCTAATAGAGCTATTGATCTCCTTAGCAAGATTAAAAAACCAGCAGGAGCAGTAAAATAATGAATTATATATATACAGGAACAAGTTTATGGCACAAACAATATTAGTAGTAGACGACTCTCCCACTGTGGTTAAGTTCGTTTCCTTCTCTTTAAAGAAGAGTGGTTACTCGGTTGTTACTGCCTGTGATGGGATGGATGCTTTAGAGAAGATTTCCAGTCTTGCAAATGACGTAAGCATGGTTATAACTGATCTGAACATGCCAAATCTTGATGGGTACGGGTTAATCTCTACTTTGAGAGATAATTCTGAGCATCAGAGCACTCCGATAATTATATTATCTTCGGAAGATGCTGAAGAGGATAAAGATAAGGGGCTTAAGGTTGGTGCAACTTCCTATCTGGTGAAACCATTTAAGTCTTCTGTTTTATTAGAAGAAGTATCGAAATTTTTGAAATAATATTATTTATAAAATGGAGGCAATATGGCAGATTTAAAAATTCTTGCCGTTGATGATAGCCCTACAATGAGACGGATTATTGTTAACACGCTGAAAAGAGCAGGATTCAATGAGGTTATTGAAGCCGGCGATGGTAAGGATGCTTTAGCTAAATTGAAAGCCGAAGATATTAACTTTATTATTACTGACTGGAACATGCCGGAAATGGATGGATTAACATTGGTTAGTAATATTCGTGGTTCAGAAGAGTATAAAAAACTTCCCATTTTGATGGTAACGACACGTTCCGTCAAAGATGATATAGTTGAAGCTCTTAAAGCCGGAGTAAATAATTATATAGTCAAACCGTTTACGCCGGATACTTTAAAAGAAAAAATCAATGAAATCTTAAACGCCTAACTTCATTGGAGGGAAAAATGGTTAACGAGAGTTTGCAAGATAAAATCAAAAATGAAGTTGTCGTATTGGCGTCTTCTTTAAAAGATATTGTTGATAAATTTAATAAGTTGCAACACCCGATTGTTGAATCTCATGAAAAGGTACCTCAAGCTACTCAACAACTCGATAAAATAAGTGACCAGACGGAAGCTGCTACTCAAAAAATGTTGGATACAATTGAGGCTATTACAGAAAGAGAACAGGATGTTTTAGAAGGGCTTAAGGGAATTGTTGATTCTGATATAAATGACACTATTAAATCAGAAGTAAATAAATTGACTGAAAAAGTAGAAGCAAATGTTAATGATGCGTATTCGATAATGGATGCTCTTCAATTTCAGGATATTACCTCACAACAGATGGACCATGCCGCTTCATTATTGGAAGATATTGAAGAGAAATTGAATAACATTATAGTTGTTATGGATGGTGGACAAGAAGCGAAAGAGCCTACCAAGAAAAAGGTAAGAGCTTATGATCCTCATGCTGATGTCTATGATAAAAAAACAAATCAAGACGAAATTGATTCATTGTTTAAACAATAAATTTAATAGGAATAGATATGTCATCAGAAGATGTAGATTTTGAAATGGATGAGATGCAGGAAATTATAGATGATTTTCTGGTCGAAGCTGACGAACTTATTACTTCGTTAGATAACAATTTTGTAACTTTAGAAACAAATCCAAATGATCTTGATATGCTGAATGAAATATTTCGGGCAGCTCATACAATCAAAGGTACATCGAGCTTTCTCGGACTTGATAATGTAACTACTGTTTCTCACAAGATGGAAGATATCCTTAATAAACTTCGTAAAGGAGAAATGACTCTTAATCCTGAAATTATGGATGTCCTTCTGGAAGCTACCGACGTATTGAAAGTTTTGCTTGATAAAGTCAGAGCTGGTGAAGGTGATAAATTTGACACGGCTGATATATTAAAAAAATTAGTAGTTGTCAATGAAGGAAGTGAACCTAAAGAGGATAATTCAGAACAAAATATTGAAATTCCGACTGAAACTGAAAAAAACACTGAAGATAATTTATTGGAACAATTAGAAAATGTTGAATCTGAAAAGTTGTCCGGTGATGTTACTGAACGAATGACAAACGTATCAAATGATAAACAAAAAGATTTAAATGTTGAAAATACTACAATTCCTGAGCCTGATAAAAAGGAAGCAAAGGCTCAACCTGTTAATAACCCTGCAAAAAAACCAAAAGCTGATCAAACAATAAGAGTAGGGGTTGATCGCCTGGATTCATTGATGAATATGATGGGAGAACTGGTTCTTGGAAGAAATAGTTTAACTCAATCTTTAAATACATTAAATTTAGAACACGTAGGCGATGCTCAATTAGAGCAGTTAAGCCAATCAGTCAGTTCAGTTAGTTTTATTACTACCGAGCTTCAAATGGCTGTTATGAAGATGAGAATGCTTCCTATTGGTAAAGTATTTAGTCGCTATCCAAGATTGATAAGGGATCTTTCTCGTGAATCAAAAAAACAGATTGATTTGCAAATTTTTGGTGAAAGTACAGAGCTTGACAAGTCTGTTATTGAAGAAATTGGTGATCCGTTAGTTCATATTATTCGAAATTCCTGTGATCATGGTATTGAATCTCCGGAAGATAGAGTTGCAAAAGGTAAACCTGCAAAAGGAACAGTAAAATTGAGTGCAGCTCAGGAAGGCTCAAGTATTGTAATTACGGTTGAGGATGATGGGCGTGGTTTTGACTTGGAAGCGATCAAAATAAAAGCAGTAGAACGAGGATTAACAACATCTTCAGAACTTGAGAAAATGTCTAATAAGGAAATTTTCAGTTTTATATTTGAACCTGGGTTCTCTACCGCCAAGAAAATTACCGACGTCTCTGGTCGTGGAGTGGGGATGGATGTTGTTCGCACAAATATTCTTAAATTAAACGGTTTAGTAGAACTTAATTCTGAAGTTGGAGTTGGAACAACAATTACAATAAAATTGCCACTTACTTTAGCGATTATTCAAGGTTTGCTGGTCGAAGTTGATAATGAAGTTTTTATATTACCTCTATCATCTGTCTATGAAACGGTCAAGATGGAAAGTTTACAGATTCACTATATGAACCAAAAACCGGTGATTAAACTTAGAGATGATATTATTCCTATGATGAATCTTAATCAGTTATTGGATTTCGATAGTAAATGTTATAATATTGATGAAAAACCTTATGTAATAATAATTGGTTTAGCTGATAAAAAATTGGGTGTTATTGTTGATAGATTCCTTGGACAGGAAGAAGTGGTCATAAAATCTTTAGGTAAATTCCTTGGGAATACTGAAGGTATTGCTGGAGCTACTATTCTTGGTGATGGTAGGATTCGACTTATAGTTGATATGATAGGATTGTTTAACGTCGCTAAAAAACTGGCCTGATAGGATTTCCAAATGACTATTTCTTCTAATAAAATAATTCGAGTTCTCATCGTAGATGATTCTGCTTTCATGAGAAAAGCTATATCTATGATGCTCGAAGAAGATCCTCAAATAAAAATAATCGGGACAGCCAGAAACGGTAAAGAAGGTGTTGATAAAGCACTTGAGTTAAAACCAGACCTAATCACTATGGACATTGAAATGCCTCAGATGGATGGTCTTACCGCATTAAAACAGATTATGGAAACAAGCCCGACCCTTGTGATGATGCTGTCGTCCTTAACTACTGATGGTGCCAGTGCTACCTTGGATGCTTTAGAATTAGGTGCAGTTGATTTTATTCCAAAACAATTATCATTTGTTAGTCTTGACATTGTAAAAATTAAAGATGAATTATTAAGAAAAATAAAAAATATTGTGAGTCGGAAAAATGTTTTGATGGCACAATATCGCAGTAAAAGATTTACTAAGCTAAAAAGTCCAGAAAAAGCCGAGAATAAATTTGATAATAAAAAGACGGTATCGGCTTCAATCTCAAAATCATTAGCAACACCTAAGAGAAGCCATTCAATAAGTTTAATTGCAATAGGTTCTTCAACAGGAGGTCCTCCGGCTCTTCAAGCTGTAATTCCAAAATTACCGAAAAATTTACCAGTAGGAGTTGTAATTGCTCAACATATGCCACCTAACTTTACAAAATCAATGGCAGAACGTTTAAATTCTTTGTCACAAGTTACTGTTAAAGAAGCCCATGGGGGGGAAGAGATTATTCCTGGTACTGTTTTTATAGCTCCCGGAGGACAGCATTTAATGGTTAGAAAAAATGGTGGTAGAGCATATACTGTTGTAAGCTCATCTCCGAAAGATGCCCTTTATAAGCCATGTGTTGATGTTTTGCTCGATTCAGTTGCAGATGCCTATGGCAGGTTTGGAATGGGTGTTATTTTAACTGGAATGGGCAATAATGGTGTTGTGGGAATGCAAAATCTAAAAAGTAAGGGTGGTATAGTAATTGCTCAAAATGAAGAAACCTGTATAGTATATGGGATGCCAAGAGCTGTCATAGAAGCTAAAATAGCTAATCATATTAGTCCTATCGATAATATAAGTAATGAAATTGTAAGTTATTTTTAATTATTTTTGTTGAACTGCATTTTTGCTCCATCTATTATTATAAATAATGATGGAGATATTTCATGGATGAAACAAAAAAAACAATTTCAAATTTTACTGTAGAATCAGATCAATTATCTAAATTTGCAGATTCGTATGAATCATTCAATAGAATTATTAACTCGTTGCAAAGGAAGTATATTGAACTCAAAGATGAGTTTTCCCAACAAAATGAAGAATTAACCGTAACCAATTCAAAATTAATGGATTTGAGTGACAAAAATATGGTTGCCACTGAATTCTTGAACAATATTCTTAATTCAATTTCTATTGGGGTCATTGCTGTTAATCAGAATGGAAGAATTACTCATTTTAATCCAGCGGCTTCAATAATTTTGGGCATTCCTATCAAAGAGCCATTAGGAAAACATTATCGGGATATTATTCCTCCCGGAAATCCAATCTCTGCTAATGCTTTGAGAACAGCAGAATCATCACGCTCAGTTGACTCGGTAGAAAAGAAGACGGAATTGGAAGATGGTACGGTGCTTAATTTGAATGTGTCAACTTCGCTCCTAAAAGATAGCAAGGGAGTAACTCAGGGAGCAGTGGAAGTATTTCAGGATTTAACAAAAATTAAGAAAATGGAACAGGAAATTGCCCGTTTGAACACTCTTGCGGCTTTAGGTGAAATGGCGGCTACGATTGCTCATGAGGTAAGGAATCCTCTTTCAGGTATTAGCGGTTTTGCGGCATTATTAGAGCAGGACCTGGATGAGAAAGATCCCAGAAGGAAATTAGTTAAGAAAATTGTCAGAGGTGTTAATAACCTGAATAATACTGTAACTTCTTTATTAAATTATACAAAACTTGATGAAATTAATAAAACAAATGTTGATTTAAAATCTTATCTGAATGAAACAATTAGGCAATATTGTCAGGAAAATCAGGAAAAAGCATCTGGTTTGAAATTTGATATAAGTGCCAATAAGGCAAAAGAGAACGAAAAGATTTCTGTCTTATTAGATAAATTACTTTTCCGCCAGGTTTTTTATAATATTTTCAGTAATGCTTCGGAAGTATGCAGTAAGGGTGGAAAAATTTCTATCTCTTATCAGAAAATGGCAAGGCAAACAGCGGTACAAAAATATTCCAAGCGTCTTATGTTGGGTGTTGATGAAACAGTTTTAGAAATAATCATTTCAGATGATGGTAGTGGAATATCAATGGAAAATTTGGATAAAGTTTTTGCTCCGTTTTTCACAACCAAACAGGATGGCAACGGATTAGGGTTGGCTATATCATGGAAAATAGTTAAAGCCCATAGTGGAGAAATTTTTGCCGAAAGTAGTTCTAAAAAAGGTACTGCTTTTACGATACTTTTACCGGTGAAAATAAATTGCGATTAAATGGAGTAATTAAATGAAGCTTTCAGTCTTAGTTGTTGATGATGATAAGTTAGTCAATGAGTTCTTAATTGAAACTTTGGAGCGAGCCGGATACTTATGTAAATCTGTTTTTTCCGGTGAAGAAGCTGTCGAGGAATATTCACAAAAGACTTATGATATTGTTTTAACCGACTTGAAAATGAAAGCTATGGACGGTATTACTCTTATCAGTAAATTGAAAAAAATTGACCCTTCTGCTGTAATAATAATGATGACAGCTTACGGCACCGTTGAAACCGCAGTAAAAGCGATAAAATTGGGTGCGTATGATTTTTTGTTAAAACCTGTAATGCCGGCAACTTTAGGACACATCATAAATAGAGTGTCAGAAATGCTTCAACTTCGTGCAGAAAATAGAATGCTCAAACAGGATATTTCAAATAAGTTCCAGAATATGATTGGCAAATCGAAACTTATGAAAAATGTTTTCGATATGATTCAATCAATTGC
>QNAD01000011.1 GCA_003641345.1 Candidatus Zixiibacteriota bacterium
CACATTTTGCATTTTTTTGTTCCAACATATTTATGTGCATCTTCTTCCGCAAAAACGGAGACCGTCATAAAAGCTGTTAAGATTGAGATAATCAAAACGATTGCAGTTAATTTTTTCATTTCACACCTTTCATTTTTTGTTATAACTTATACAGTTAGTCATACCACTTCTTTCAATATTTTTTGAAAATATCGCCAGAAAGGCATATAGTCAAGGATAAAAAGATACAAATTTAACGGTTAGAAATATTAAGAAATATCTTGATAATTCTTTAAAAATCAGTAGTTTATCTTTTGGATAAGTATGAGAATTTTAATTGTAACACAACATTTTCCTCCTGAAAAGGGGGCTGTCAGAAGGCTTTTTGAATTTGCCCGGCTTTTTGTGAAAAAGGGTATAGATGTCACTGTTATGACGGCTATTCCTAATTATCCCGATGGTATTGTACCAGAAGAATATAGGGGTAAGTTATTTTATAAAGAAGTCATAGATGGCGTCAAGGTTTATCGTAGCTGGGTTTTACCTGCATCTAACAGCCAACCCAAAAAGAGGATGATGGGTTTTATAACTTTTTTGGTAACTACAATTATTAATTCTTTTAGAATTAGTAATAAATTTGATATTGTTTTGGCATCAACCCCGCCGGTTACATCCCCGGTTATTGGGTGGATATTGAGCCGATTTAAAAGGGCTAAATTTGTAATTGAAGTAAGAGATTTGCAACCGGAATCATCGGAAGATTTTGGAAATTTGAATCAATCAATTTTTACCCGTTTGGTGAAATGGGTAGTGCATTCTCTTTATAAAAAAGCTGATAAAATTGTTGCAGTTACAGATGGAATTGGTCGGTTTATGGCTGATATTGGTATTCCCGCAGAAAAAGTTGATGTGGTAAAATCTGGCGTCAGTAACGAATTTATTGCTTCGAATACTAATGGAATTCGCAAAAAATTTGGCTGGGAAGAAAAATTTTTGGTTTTATATTCTGGTACTTTAGGTTGGGTTAGGCCGCTTGAAACTGTAATAGAAGCGGCTCGGAATTTAGCAGATCAACCGAAAGTGCATTTTGTTTTTATTGGTGAAGGGCAAAAAAGGAAAGCTTTGGAAAATATGGTAAGGGATTACGGATTAAAAAATGTAAGCTTTGTTGGGGGGCAACCCTTAGAAACAATTCCGTATTTTCTTAAATCAAGCGATGTCTTGGTTGATTGCTTAAAAGAAGTTTCTGTTGCTCGTTTAGCATTTCCTTCAAAGATGTTTGAATATATGGCTTCTGGTCGTCCGATTGTTTTTGGCTCTCATTATGGTGAAGCTATCGAAGAACTGAAAATTGCCGGTGGGGCACTAACATATTCCTCGGATTCTTCAGAGCAATTATCGGATTTAATTATGCAGTTAAAAAATGGTTCGATTGATGGTGATAAATTAGGCAGGGATTATCATGAGCATATAAAGCTTAATCACCGTCGTGAAATTTGGGCGGAACAATATTATAGTATTATCTCTAATATTTAATTTTTCATTCTTTATCTTTATTATTATTTTTTATATATTTAGTCAATTAAACATTGAACTATGGAGAGAAAATGGGCACAACTATAACTACTCACGAAGAAATAAAAAATATATCAATTAATGATTTACCGGATTTACTTATTGGTGCTGATACTATTGTTCCCACAATGCATGGTCAGGAAAAATATATTAATTTTGATAATGCCGCTTCGACTCCTACTTTTCAACCTATAGCAGATGCTTTGGTTTCATTTCTTAAGTGGTACTCAAACGTTCATCGCGGTACCGGTTTTAAATCTCAATTAGCCAGCTGGGCTTTTGAAAAATCAAGAGATATGGTTGCAGATTTTGTGAATGCTGATCTTAATAAACATGTTGTGATTTTTACCAAAAATGCAACTGATGCAATCAATAAATTATCAAGGCAAATAAATTTTTCCGATGACGATATAATTCTTACATCACTTATGGAACATCACTCTAACGAGCTTCCGTGGCGTCGTGCCGGCAGAGTAGAACATGTCCAGATAGATGAAGATGGATGTATCAGTAAAGATGATTTTATGGCGAAAATTAAAGAGTATGGTTCACGAATTAAATTAGTTGCCATAACCGGTGCCTCGAATGTTAGTGGATATATTACTGATATAGATTTTTTTGCCCGTGAAACTCATAAGATTGGTGCCAAAATAATGCTTGATGGGGCTCAATTAGTCCCCCATCGTCCGGTCGATATGAAACCAAACGATCCAGAATGTTACCTTGATTATCTTGTATTTTCTGCACACAAGATGTATGCTCCTTTTGGAGTTGGTATATTGGTTAGTGACAACAAAACTTTTGAAGAAGGTGACCCACAGGAAGTAGGCGGTGGTGTTGTTGATATTGTTACATTGGAAGAAGCGTACTGGACAGACCTTCCCGAAAAAGAAGAAGCCGGAACTCCGGATATAGTTGGTGTTGTTGCTTTAGCTAAGGTTATTGAATTGTTTAAATCTGTTGGATGGAAAGATATTATCGATCATGAATCAGAATTGACCGCTTATGCTCTTAACAAATTTAATGATATTAAAGGCTTAACAATTTACGGCGATACAGATCCGGCAAATGCATCAAATCGTCTTGGGGTAATTTCTATAAATGTTGATAATGTCCCTCATGCTTTGGTAGCATCTATATTAAGTTATGAAGGTGGGATAGGTGTTCGTTCCGGATGTTTCTGTGCTCATATTTATGTGAGAACTTTACTTAAGGTTGATATTGAAAATTGTAAAACATTGAAAGAAGAAATTCTTGCTCGGGACAGATCAAATTTACCGGGAACAATAAGAATATCATTTGGTATTTATAATACAAAAAAAGAAATTGACCGACTGGTTGAAATGCTTCAAAAAATTATCAATGGTGATTATTATAAAGGATATATACTTAATAAAGAAAAAGGAGAGTATGTTCCTGATAATTTTGAATTGAATTTCGAGGATTATTATAAAATTTAACTTCGCATGAAAAATGCTGTTGTATTAATTAAGCACAAGTCTAAGTTTCTCTATCCGTTAATTCTATCTAAGGGCGATATTGTAAAAACCGGAGATGAAGATGATGAATTTCCGGGATGGATTTGGTGTACAACATCAGATAAAAATTCCGGTTGGATACCTAAGGCATATCTGGAAATAAACAATAATAGCTCAGTTCTTAAAAAAGATTATAACGCTACAGAACTAAACGTTGATATTGGACAAATTCTAAAAGTCTTTTTTGAAGATGCTGGTTGGGCTTGGTGTGAGGCAGAAAATAATTTAAAAGGCTGGGTGCCGGTTAATAAAATTAAATATTTTAGCTGATAAAAGATTAGCGGCTCCATAAATATTCTATTAAGTTTTTCATTGATTACGCAAAATTTCAAATAATAAAAGACAATAAATATTGTCTTTATTAATTCAATATGTTTTGATTGATACCGATATTCTGAATAGTTATTGTAATTATAAATAATGAGGTAAGTGATGGCAAATATAAATAAAATTAAGGGCGTAATAGGAATTTTAACTGGTGGAGGGGATGTCCCGGGTTTGAATCCGGCAATTAGGTCCATAACGTTTAGGGCTTTGCGCGAAGGGTACAAAGTTGTTGGGATAAAACGGGGTTGGGGTGGATTGATGAGCATAATCCGTGATGAAGAAGCTGATAATAGTGGTAATTTTAAGTTTTTAACGGAAGAAATCGTTAATAAGGCGGCTCGTACCGGAGGAACATTTTTACATAGCTCAAGAACCAATCCAAGTAGAGTTGGCAAAATGAAAGTTCCTGAACATTTGCAAGATATTTATACCGATGAAATAAATGATCTTACCGACGAAGTTTTGGCTAATCTGGATTTTTTGGGAGTAGATTATCTTATCCCTATCGGTGGCGATGACACTCTCAGTTATGCTGTACGCTTATATCAGGAAGGGGTCAAAGTAATTGCAATGCCGAAAACTATGGACAACGATGTACCTGGTACTGATTATTGTATTGGTTTCTCTACTTGCGTAACCAGAACAATCCAAATGACAGATAGTTTACGAACATCGGCAGGCTCCCATGAGCGGTTCTTGGTTGTAGAAGTATTTGGTCGTTATGCCGGATTTACCGCAATGCTACCAACTATGGCAGGAGTGGCACATAGGTGCGTTATACCAGAATATAAATTTGACATTGAACTCCTAACAGATATGCTCACCCATGATCGCAAAAAAAATCCAAGTAATTATTCAGTAGTTATTGTATCCGAGGGTGCTATGTTTGAAGGTGGTGAAATGGTATTTAAAGATATGGAACGGGATGCTTATGGTCATGCAAAATTGGGTGGGGTGGGTGATTTGGTTTCATCAAAATTAAAAGTGTTATCACCTAAATATAATAATGGTACTCCAGTAAATGTAATAACTCAGAAATTGGGTTACCTTGTAAGGGGAGGAGCTCCGGACGCTATTGATTCTATCGTTCCGATGGCATACGGTAATCTGGCTTTTGATTTGGTTCTGAAAAATGTGCATGGACGTTTAGTAGTTTTAAGAAATGGCAGATATGATAATTCTCCGATAGATGTTGTAACAAGTTCCAAAAAATTTGTTAATATTGAAAAACATTATAACACGAAACGTCTTCGCCCGATTTACAGTTCATTTGAAATGAAACCATTATTCATAATGACCAGCGAATAAACGGAGGAAAGTTTTCCTGTAGGGAAAGCCTCGAAGAGGCTTGCCTTGTTGTATAACAATAAAAATTATTGTGAATAATATGATAAATAACAGAGTAGGTTTCTTCGAAATCTCCCATACTTGGGGAAAAATTATCTTAAAAAAAATTAAGATTTAGAAACTTTTACGGGTCGATCAAGTTCTGTTCTGACTGCTGCTCCAATAACTTTTTTCGTAATAGGTTTCTTTACATATGCCCCGGCACCCAATTTTTGAACCTCAAAAACTCTATCAGACTCTGAATATCCCGATAAGATTATTGCCTTTTGGTCAGAATTAATCTCAAGTATCTGCCGGTATGTCTCTGTTCCGTCAATCCCATTTGGCATAACCATATCAAGAATCACGAGATTCTGCGGATTTTCCCTTAAGAATTCAACAGCCTTTTCACCATTTTTAACAGTGCTGATTTTATACCCCAATTTTTTTAGCATTTGTGAAGATACTTCGCGTTGCATATCATCATCATCAACAATCAATATTGTTTCATTTCCGCCACAAATTTTGCCTGAAACCTGATTATCCATTGATTCCCGGGTAATAGGGAAATAGATATAAAACGAAGTACCCTCGCCGATTTTTGTACTCAAATCAATATAACCGTTGTGGTCTTTAATTACAGCATCTACAACACTCATGCCGAGTCCGGAGCCGCGTTTTTTATCAGTAGTTTTGGATGTAAAAAATGGGTCGAAAATTTTCTGAACGATATCATCAGAGATTCCACAACCGGTATCAGATATGGTAAGTTTTACATATTCCCCTTTAGGCACCAGACCGTAAACTATTGAAACATCATCAACATAGTAATTCTCTGTTTTAATAGTGATTTGTCCAATATCCTGCATGGCGTCTATGGCATTGTGTAGAAGATTACTTATCATTCTGTGGAGCTGTGCACCACCTCCAAGGATATCCATCAAATCATCACTGAGATTGATTTCGAAAGCTAAAGTTTTGGAATAAGGCTTTAATTCTTCTAAACTGTTTTGAATAATTGTATTCAGATTAAGTACGTTTTGGTTGTAATGACCCCTACGACCCATAGTTAAAAGGTCCTGGTTGATTTCAGCTATTTTGTGTGATGCTTGCTCAATCTGGTCTAGATATTTTAGAGTAGAATGATTTTTGGGAAGTTCATCACGGATAATCTCCGGATAAGCCATCAATGGAGCGAGAAGATTATTGAAGTCGTGAGCTACCTGTCCGGCGATTGTGCCGGCTGTTTCCAATCGTTGTGCTCTGGATTCCAATTCCTGCAAACGTTTGGTTTCGGTGATGTCGTTTTTGGCGGCAACATAATTAATAATCTTACCTTGAGAATCAAAAACAGGGGAGATGATGGCATTTTCAATATAAAGAGAGCCATCCTTTTTTTTATTAATTAACTCACCGCGCCATTCTTTACCGCTTGTTAGAGTTTCCCACATTTTTTTGTAGAAAGCGTCATTATGTTTACCACTTTTCAATAGTCGTGGGTTTTGGCCAATAGCTTCCTTTTTTGCATAGCCGGTTATTTTCTCAAAAGCAGGATTAACATATTGAATCGTTCCCTCTGTGTCCGTGATGACAATTGTTTCATCCGCCTGTTCAATAGCTCTTGAAAGTCGGGCATTATTCTCTTCTGCTTTCATTTGCTCGGTAATATCTTTTCCGATAGAAATTATCAGATGGTTTTTTTCATTTTTTTCATCATCGATTCTGGTTGATTGCCATGCTATTATTCTTTTATCACCATTTTTTATTCGGATGTCGTTAATATATGAATGGGCTTTTACTTTCCATGCATCTTCCCAAACTTTGTTCATCTCATCAATCATTTCAGGTATAAAAAATATCTTAAACCAATCTTCCCCTAATACATCGGCACTTTTGTGTCCAGTAATTTTTTCAGCACCTTCATTGAATAATTTTATTCTATGGTTTTTATCAAGTCCAACAATTATGGCACTGCTTGTATTGATAATTTTATCAGAAAATTCCTTTTGTATTTTTAATTCTTCTTCCGCCTGCTTGCGTTCGGTGATATCTAATAGCGATGCCACACTTTTATCTGTACCTGGAATAACATCTATAATTAATTGAATATTTTTTATATTCTTTTGACTGTCAACAAATCTGAATTCGTATTTATTTAGTGCTTTTCCCCTGTTTTTTCGTCTCAGTTTGTGCTGTTTGCTCATTTTTTCTAAATCATCTTTTAAAACAAACTCCATCCAAGTTTTTTTATTCTGTATTTTATTGATATTGCATGCGGCTAAATGGGCAAACTGTGTGTTAGCAAGAGAAATCATTCCATCATTTTCTATAATACAAGTAGCTGCTCCCGTATTTTCAAAGACTGTTTTATACCGTTCTTCGTTCTCCTTGAGTGCTTTTTCCGCCTGCTTGCGTTTGGTGATATCTCTTATTGCAGTAACTCTGTATTCTTTTTCTTCTATGTTTCTTGATTCAACCTCTATTGGAAATAGTGTCCCGTCTTTTTTTCTCGCAATTATTTCATACGGTTTTGCTTGGTTTTTATTTATGTTCTTTTTTATTGTTGTGTGATATTCCTGTGGAATAATTAGTTTAATTAAATTTTTTCCAATTATTTCTTCTCTTGAATAACCAAGCATCTTCGTAAGCGATTCATTTGCATCAATAGCAATGCCTTTATTATGAATCAATATCCCTTCAAATGTGAGATTAGAGAGTTTTTTGAACCGTTTCTCGCTTTTTAGCAGTGCTTCTTCAGTCTTTTTTTGTTCGGTGATGTTTGTTAACGAACCTATAATAGCTGTTGTATTACCGTCTTCAACATATGGAAACTCTCTGACTCTTATCCAAATTTTCTCTCCGTTTTTTTTAACTAATTCAAGTTCGTAAGGCGGTTGGCGCTTACCGGTTTTTATTGCTTTTACAGTATGTTCAAAACCGATTTCATTTATGGGATTATCTGATGTAAGTTCTGTCCATTTGATCAAAGCCTCTTCTTGAGTGTATCCAAGCATATCTAAAACTTGAGGACTTAAATATGTGAGAACATGTTCTGGGGTGTGAGAATAGATAGTATCATTACTATTTTCAAATAGGTTTTTGAGCTTTGTTTCGCTTGACCACAGATCCTCTTCAGTCTGATTGTGCTTAGTAGTTTCAGATTTTTGTTCTTCCGTTAGTTTTTTATTCAGCTCAAGAACTTGTTTTTGCAGTTCTTCAATTTCTTCTATTAGTTGTTTTTTTGATTTTCCGTTTTTTATCATCTGACCCTCAAATTTTTACCCAATTAGATATAGCAGATAAAACAATAATGCTTTAATTAGAATTATTTGTCCACGGTTATATTTATCGGTAAATTTTGGGAAAAAACAACCTAAAAATACTGTTGATAGCAGTCTTGGTATTGGCAAGCCCCTGAAACTTGATATTGTGAAGAGATTGCCGTAGGCTGAAGGTCTGCCAGTGGTGGATGACCTGACATTTAAGTAGTTGTAATTAAAGAGCGGTAGGTCACAAAAATCTATTTACATAGATTTTCAGGACCCACCGCAACATCTGTGAGACTTTTTCAACAAGCCCGTTCGCAGGAATGACAGGACAAAAAGGAATGACAAGACAATTGAACCTATATCCATACTTTTGGGTTTGTTGAAGAACCCCGATTATATAATTGCGAGGAGGTCACCGTAGGTGAACGACGTGGCAATCTCTCTTTAAAATGAGGTTGCTTCATCGTTCCGCTTCTCGTAAGGATAGAATCAAGGTTTTTTAACAACCTTATTATAAATCAAATTATTTCCTTATTCAGGATATCTACCTCCAATATTTTTTAATTGAAAGTGGATTTCAAAACAATTTAAACCTTTTTTGTCGTAAAAGCTAAAATCATTATAAAAAGCTTGACTATATCTAAAAAGTGAATAACTTTTATCAAAAAAAATGTGAATACTGTCACATAGCCCGGCGTTAGTCCGGCATAGGAGAAATAAATGTCAGCCTACTTGGCAATTCCAATTTTTATCATTGCCGGAACGGCGATTGTTTTAATTACATTCACCATTGCCCGGTTAATAAGACCATCTAATCCCTATCCAAAAAAGACAGTAACTTATGAATGTGCCGAAGAGCCAATCGGAGATTCATGGATAAAATTCAACCCTCATTTTTATATTTTTGCATTGATATTTGTGATATTCGATGTTGAGATAGTTTTTTTATTCCCTTGGGCGGTTGTATTTGGTCAACTTGGTCTTTTTGCGCTAATTGAAATGGTTTTATTTATTGCTATTCTTTTTTATGGATTATTCTACGCCTGGAAAAAAGGAGTCCTTAAATGGGTATAATCAAAAAACTTCCAGTTTATGCCGAAAAAGTTCCGGGTGGAGGGATAGTTACTACCTCTTTGGAAATGGTTCTTAATCAGGCACGGGCAAGATCTCTTTGGTATCTTCTGTTTGGAACTGCCTGCTGTGCTATTGAACTAATGTGTACCGGAGCCTCTCGTTATGATTTTGATAGGCTTGGTATGATATTTCGGGCAACCCCCCGGCAATCAGATGTTATTCTTACTGCCGGTACTATTACTACTAAAATGGCACCTCGCCTAAGAAGATTGTATGATCAAATGTCTGAACCGCGTTATGTTATTGCGATGGGTGGTTGTACTATTAATGGCGGACCTTTTTACTATGATAGTTATTCTGTAGAAAAAGGGATTGACCATATTATTCCGGTTGATATTCATATTCCAGGATGTCCTCCCAGACCGGAATCTCTTTTAGAAGGTTGTTTGCATCTTCAGGAAAAGATTAAAAAAGAAAAATTATCAGATTGGCAGGAAAAGTAATATGACAAAAGAACAATTACAAACTGCTATTACTGAAAAACTGGGTGATAAAATGACCCTGTTAGATACTGGACGCCACGATTTAATGTACGAAGTCAAAAGAGAAAATCTTCTGGAAGTTTGTAAAACTCTAAAAGATGATGAATCTTTGGCTTTTGATTATTATTTGAATTCGCATGGCGTTGATACTAAAGAAAAATTTGAAGTTGTCTATAATCTTGCATCAATAATTCATAAAACCAGAATCGATTTCAAAGTTATTCTTCCTTATGATTCAGCGGAAATTGAATCGGTTCAGACAATCTGGCCCGGAGCAAATTGGTTTGAACGGGAGATGTGGGAATTATATGGTATAAATGTGTTAAACCATGATAATCTGACAAGATTCCTCCTTGCCGACGATTGGGATAAAGGTTTCCCGATGCGAAAAGATTGGGATGCGCCGGGTTTCATACGTATGCCGGAGTTATAAACGATGGGTGGACTAAAGACAGAAGAATTTATTGTCAATATGGGACCACAGCACCCGTCAACCCATGGGGTTTGCCGGCTGATGCTGACAATGGATGGAGAAATAGTTAAAAAGATTGAACCTGTAATCGGTTATCTCCATCGGGCTCTTGAAAAAATTTGCGAAAACCGAACCTATGCTCAGTGCATTCCTATTTCCGATCGGTTCGAATATGTTACGGCAATGTCCTGTAATCAGGTCTTTTCGATGGCGGCAGAGCGATTAGCAGGAATAGAAATTCCGGAAAGAGCTGAATATATTAGAGTTATTATGCTCGAATTAAACAGAATAGCTTCGCACCTCATTTTTTATGGTGTGACAGCGATGGATATTGGTGCTTTGACACCTTTTCTTTATGGATTGCGGGAGCGTGAGGCGATTATAGATCTTTTTGAAATGACCTGCGGACAAAGACTAACATATAATTATATCCGACCTGGTGGTGTTTCCAAAGATTTACCAAAAGAATTTGTTCCGCAATGCCGCTCAACAATTGCTATGATTAAAGAAAAGCTAAATGATTACGAAGGTCTGCTTAATGAAAACCCAATCTGGTTGGCACGTACTAAAGGTGTTGGTTATCTTGATCCAAAACTTGCTATTGCTTACGGTGTTTCCGGTCCGGTATTGAGGGCTTCCGGAGTTGATTATGACATCAGAAGAGATGACCCGTATTCAATATATGATAGGTTTGATTGGAAAGTTTGTACTCGTCCAAATGGAGATACCTATGACAGGTATCTAATAAGACTGGATGAGATAAAACAATCCATTAAAATAATTGAACAGGCTTTGGATGGCCTTCCCGAGGGAAATATCAAGGCAAAAGTTTCTCCGAACTTCAAACCACCAGCGGGCGAAAATTATGCCCGTGTTGAAAACTCAAGGGGTGAATTGGGAACTTATATGCAATCTACGGGTGAGAAAAAACCACTCCGAGTCAAGATGCGGGGCGGTTCATTCTGTCAACTTCAAGCTTTACCACATTTTGGGACAGAGTGTTTTATTGCTGATTTAGTGGCAATTTTCGCTTCGCTTGACATTATTTTACCGGAGGTGGATCGATGAACGGTATTATCGCTTTTGGTGAACTTCACGGTGTTTTTGCCTGGCTGTATGACCTTCTGGCAAGTACTGGTCTTTCACAACCTTGGCTTGATGTTGTAAGGTACACTGTTCTGGGTGCAATGATGTTTGTTGTTCTTGCTTTGATAGCTTTGTTTTTAGTTTGGTGGGAAAGAAAAATTGCCGGACATATTCAACAACGTTTTGGACCGATGCGTAACGGATGGCACGGCTGGTACCAAACAATTGCAGATGCAGTCAAGCTATTGCAAAAAGAAGATATTCTGGTTGATGCTCGTGATAAAATGGTATTTTTCTGGGCGCCGGTTCTCTGTTTTGTGGTTGCTTTTTTAGCTTATATTGCAATTCCATTTGGCGAAGGATTGATTGTTGCTGATTTGAATATTGGCATACTTTATATTATTGCCATAACAACTTTTACATCAATTTCATTATTGATGGCTGGTTGGGGGTCTAATAACAAATATGCACTTTTGGGTGGAATGCGTTCTGCGGCTCAGGCTGTTAGTTACGAAGTTCCGCTGGTAGCCTCGATTTTAGTTATAATACTTTTTGTTGGCTCTCTTTCGATGGTGGATATTGTTAATGCTCAATCAGGATTTATGTATAATTGGTTTATTTTCAGAGTTCCTTTTGGTCCTATAGCTTTTGTTACTTATATCATTGCGGCAACTGCCGAAGCCAATCGTACCCCGTTTGATATTCCCGAAGCCGAACAGGAACTGGTCGCCGGATATAATGTTGAATACTCCGGTATGAAATTTGCAATGTTTTTTCTTGCTGAATTTGTTAATGGTTTTACAGTCTCTGCCATTGCTGTTACGCTTTTTTTGGGTGGATGGCATGGACCGTTGGACGGATCGTTTTTACCTTCATGGGTATGGTTCTTTTTGAAAACTTTTGCTGTTGTCTTTTTATTGATGATGTTCCGTTGGACCTATCCAAGGCTTCGTGTTGACCAACTGATGGAATTTGCCTGGAAATTCTTAGTCCCGGTAACCTTCGCAAACTTAATTCTTGGCGCTATTATAAAATACGCCGGATGGTACTGGTAGGGAGGTGCAATATGGGAATATATAAAGATATAAAAAATTTGATTCTTGGAATGAGAATAACCGGCAAACATTTGGGACGCCACGCTATAACTATTCAATATCCTGAAGAAAAATGGACGATGCCGGAACGCTCTCGCGGCGTAGTAGTTCTTTTGTCAGACAAAGAAACCGGAGATTTGAATTGTACCGGTTGTCTGCTTTGTATGAAAGCTTGTCCATCTGCGGCTATCCGTATTGATGCTCCTCGCGATCCGGAAACTAAAAAACGAACTCTTCTTTCTTTTTCCGTTGATAATACACATTGCTGTTTTTGCGGATTATGCGAAGAAGCATGCAATTTTTGTGCTATCAAAATGGCAGGTAATTATGAAATGTCTGTCGAAGATAAAGATACACTTGTATGGGATATGAATAAACTTCAGGAAATGGGTCGGGACGTTCCTTATGTAGATACTCGTAAGAAAAAAGTTCCAAAACCCAAACCAACCGCTGAATCAAAAACTCCTGCAGAACCTAAACCAAGTGCTGAGCCAGAACAAAAAATACAACCTAAGAGTGAAAATAAAAATGATAATGAAAATAAAGATACTAAGGATGAGGAATAATATATGGATGTAGGATTAAACATACCCTTTTGGATTTTGTCAGCGGTTATTCTAATATCCGGATTTATGGTTGTTACTTTGAAGAATATTTTTCATTGTGCCTTATTCCTTATTTTATGTTTATTTTCTGTAGCCGGTATTTTTCTGTTGCTGAATGCTGAATTTTTAGCCGCCGCTCAAGTGCTTATTTATGTTGGAGCGGTAGCAATCCTTATGATATTTGCAATAATGTTGACATCCCAAATTGCGTCTAAAAAAATATCCCAGACAAATGAAAACAGAGTTGTTGGATTTTTTGTTTGTCTGGTTTTTGCATTAAGTGCAATTATTTTGATTTCCAATACTAAAGTCTGGCGCTACACCGATCAAGCTCTACCATCAGATAATATTTTAAATCTGGGTGGTACTTTAATGACAGATTTTGTTCTACCGTTTGAAGTAGTATCAATTTTACTATTGGCGGCGATGATTGGTGCTATTGTCTTAGCGAGAAAGGAGCGCCCATAATGTTTCATTATCTCGTATTAGCGGCTATTCTTTTTAGCATTGGCTTGTATGGAGTTTTAACCCGCCGCAATATTATTGGTATTTTAATGTCGTTGGAGCTTATGTTCAATGCGGCTAATATCAATTTTGTAACTTTCAACAGATACATAATCAGCGAAGGCTTAACCGGACAAATATTTGCACTTTTTGTAATAGTTGTTGCGGCGGCTGAAGCGGTTGTCGGTCTGGCGTTAGTACTGCTTATATATCGCAATTGGCAGGGTATTAAAACTGATTATGTTAACGTGATGAAGTGGTAAGGGAAACAATATGACACAACATGCTTATATAATTGGTCTGCTTCCGCTTTTATCATTTATAATGATTGTCTTTTTCCTGCGCTGGAAAGAAAAAGTTGCGGCTGGCTTTTCAATTTCAATGATTTTAATCTCCTGGATTATGTCTGTCTGGGTACTTTTGGAAACTATTGCCAGCCATAGTGGAAGTTATGAATCTATCTTATACGAATTTGTAGCTTTTGGCAGTTTCAAGCTTGAAATAGGATTACTGATTGACCCTCTTGCGGCTGTTATGCTGGTAGTAGTTACAACAATCGGAGCCTGTGTAGAAATATATTCAGTCGGGTATATGCACGGCGATCCTCGTTTTAGCCGATTCTTTGCTTATCTTTCTTTATTCCTATTTTCAATGTTGGGATTGGTCTTAGCGAATAACTTCTTTATGATATTTATTTTCTGGGAACTTGTTGGATTAACTTCATATCTTTTGATTGGTTTCTGGTTTGAGAAAAAATCTGCGGCTGATGCCTGTAAAAAAGCTTTTATTACTACTCGTATCGGGGATTTGGGTTTTTTACTAAGTCTTTTACTAATGGCATTTTTTGCCGGAACTTTAAATTATGCTGGTGTATTTGAACAGGTTGCCGCCGGAGCATTTCCTCCTGCAATTTTAACTTTAACAGCTATCGCATTGTTCTGCGGAGCAGTTGGTAAATCAGCCCAGTTTCCGCTTCATGTTTGGCTTCCCGATGCTATGGAAGGTCCAACGCCGGTTTCTGCTTTGATTCATGCCGCTACGATGGTTGCCGCCGGTGTTTATTTGGTGGCAAGGTCGATGGAAGTTTTCGTGGCAACTGCTGATGGAGCATTAGTTGTTGCTATTATCGGTTTGATAACATCGTTCTTAGCCGCTACTATTGCTATCACACAAAATGATATTAAACGAGTCTTAGCTTATTCTACTGTAAGTCAACTTGGTTATATGATCATGGCTTTAGGGCTTTATGGATATGACACTGCTTTGGGTCATCACTCTGCCGGTTATTACGCCGGAACATTTCACCTAATGACACACGCATTCTTTAAAGGACTTCTATTCCTTGGTGCTGGTTCGGTGATTCATGCGGTTCATACGAATGATATTCAGGAAATGGGTGGTCTTTTAAAGAAATTAAAAATTACAGCCCCAACTTTCTTGATTGCTTCACTGTCTATCTCTGGTATTTTCCCTTTTGCCGGTTTTTGGTCAAAAGATGAGATTGTTGCATCAACTACAGGTCATCCAATATTTATGTTTTTCACTCTGCTTATTGCATTTATGACCGCTTTTTATATGTGGCGATTATGTTTCCTTACATTTTTTGGAAAACCAAGAGACCAGCAGAAGTATGACCATGCTCATGAGTCTCCACGGTCAATGACCTGGCCACTTGCATTTTTAGGTTTTTTGGCAGTTACTGCCGGTTGGGTCGGTATC
>QNAD01000012.1 GCA_003641345.1 Candidatus Zixiibacteriota bacterium
CAAAACAAAATACAAATCCAGAATCGTGAGGGAAGTAATTTATCACTTGTTGAATTTCGGATGTTACGTCTAGTAATTGTTCTCTGGAATTTGTATTGACTGTTATAGTTTTCATTCTTGAAATAGAGCCTGAGCATATTCGTTTGGATTAAATTTTTGAAGGTCTTCAACACTTTCTCCAATTCCGATAAAATCAACAGGGACATTTAATTCTTCGGAAATTGCAATTAGCACGCCGCCCTTGGCGGTGCCGTCCAATTTAGTGATTATTAACCCGTCGCAACCAACAGCGTCTGTAAATACTTTTACCTGATTTAAAGCATTTTGACCGGTTGAACCGTCAATGATTAATTTGCTGTAAATTAGTGCATCGGGTGCTGCTTTTAAAACTACTCGTTTAATCTTTTTTAATTCTTCCATTAGATTAGATTTAGTATGCAATCTTCCGGCAGTATCTACTAATAGAATATCGATATTTCTGGCATTAGCGGATTTGGCGGCATCAAAAGCTACTGCCGCAGGGTCTGAGCCTTCTTGGGATTTGATAATACCTACATTTGATTTTTCTGCCCAGATAGTTATCTGGTCAATAGCTGCTGCACGGAATGTATCACAGGCGGCGATAGCAACCTTTTTCCCTTGGGATGTAAAATAGGTTGCAAGTTTTCCAATTGTTGTAGTTTTCCCAACACCATTTACTCCAACGATTAACCAAATTACAGTTTTTCCCACTGGGTTATCTGAATTTTCTGTTTTCTGTTTGGTGAGCATGTTAGTTATTTCATCTTTTAAAAGATTTAAGATATCCTCACCTTCAGTAAGCTTTTGTTCTTTTGCTTTTCGTTTTAGATTGTCAATGATTTTCATTGTAGCTTGAACGCCTATATCAGCCTCAATTAGAGTTTCTTCGATTTCCTCAAGCAAATCATCATCGATTTTTCTTTTTGAAACAATATTGGCAACCTTGCCTATAATATTATCTTTGGTCTTAGACAAGGCAGATTTTAATTTATCAAAAGCACCGAACATTATTATACTGTATTTTCGCTGTTATCTTCTTGCGTGTCAACAGTAGATGACAAACGATCAACCACCTGATTAGGCAGTTCAATATCTTTATCTATACTATTTTCATCAAGAGTATCATTATTTGAGGATGATGTTATTATAATATCTCCGGCTTCGTCATTTTCAATTTCGTTAAATTTCACGCCAACAAGTTTGGATATACCCGGTTGTGTCATAGTGACGCCATATAAATTATGTGCCGATTCCATTGTGATTTTATTATGTGTAATAATAATAAATTGCGTTTTATTAGAAAAAGTATCAAGCATATTCAAGAAGCGATGACAGTTGGCATCATCAAGGGGAGCATCAATCTCATCGAGAATACAATATGGGGATGGCTTAACAAGGTATAAGGCAAACAGAAGGGAGATAGCAGTCAATGCTCTTTCACCTCCGGACATCATCGTTATTGATAATAGCTTCTTTCCCCGAGGTCTGGCAATGATTTCAATGCCAGATTCTAATGGATTGGATGGGTCTTCCAGATGTAATGATGCCTCGCCGCCTGTAAATAATTCTACGAACAGTTTTTTAAAGTTTTCCTGAACTTGTTTGAATGTTTCGGTGAACATTTGTTTAGCCGTATTGTTGATTTTATTGATTGTTGTTTCCAGGTCATTTTTGGCAGTAGATAAATCAGTTAATTGTTCGTTTAAGAATTTTTCTCGCTTGTTTGCTTCTTCATATTCTTCCAATGCCAGCAGATTTACGGCACCGAATTTTTTGAGTTTTTCTTTTTGTTCTTGTAAAAAAGCAAGAGCTTGAGCATTGTCAAGGTTTTCATCTGGTCTTGGAGTTTCAATTGACCTAATGTCAAGATCATATTCTTCAAGAATTCTTTCAGATATTGTTTTAAGTTCAGAGTCAATCGTATTCATTCTAATGTCAAACTCATGGTGCTTTTTGTTGTTGTCATCTTTTTCCGACCGTAATCTTTTAAGAGTATCTTCTTTAGCCGAAGCGTATTGTGTTATTTCAGATTGTTTTGTTTTAAATGAGGTTTGTTCCGCAATATGTTTATCGCGAGTTTCAAAGGCGGCTTTTAAAGCAATCTCGAGTTCTTCAATTTGGTTTTTAGATGACTCAATATCCTGATGTGCTTCTCTGATTTCTTTATGTTTTATCTGGATTGTATTAGTAATGTCATTTTGGATTTCAAGCTGATATTTTATTTTGTTTTCGGTTTGATCGATTTTTCCTTGAGTCTCGACAAGTTTTATTTGCATTGCAGATACTTTAGCAGAAGATTCATTGGCGTGTTTTTCTAAATCTTCAAGTTTTACTCCGGCAATGGTCATATTGCTCAAAAGCAATTCTTTTTGGTCATTTAATTGGTTGTAATCAAGTCCGAGGTTGTATTGGCGGGAACGGATTTTTTCCAATTTTTCTTTATTGTTTTTGAGTTCCCTTTGGATTCTTAGTGATTCATTTTCAATAGTTCTCAATTGGTAGCCGGTTTCATCCGCATCTTTTTGCTTGTCTTTTATTTCTTCAATCAGACTTTCAATCAGTTCCGTGATTTTTCCGGATTCTGCCCTTGCTTCTGCAATGCGAGCATTGGTATTGTTCTTTTTAGTATGGGCAGTCTCTATTTGAGATGACATAGTTTCAATTTCTTTTTCCAGTTCCAATACTTTTTCTTTACGACGGAAAAGAGGCAGGCTGTCATCGGTGCCGCCTGATATAAAATTACTGGAATAAACATCGCCATCGGTTGATACTGCCTTAAATCCGTAAGGTAGATGCATCAATATGTCGTTGGGGGAGTGTCCGGCTTTGAATACAGCAATACGAGAGAGAATAGCTTTCATCAATGGTGCTAAATTATCAAGAGTATTGACGAAATTATCAAGCCAGCCCATAAATTCCGGCATATCTAATTCAGGGCGTTTGGTTGAAGGATTTATGGTGCCTGTATTTTCTACGAGGATACCGATTTTTCCTTTTTTCTCTTTTTTGAGATATTCAATAATCTGTTCAGCATTGTTTTTATTTTTACAAATTAGAAACCCTGAGATTTCTCCTAAAACTGCTTCCAGAGCAATTTCCATTCCTTTGTCAGGAATAAACATATCAGCAACAGTGCCTTCAATGCCGTCCCAGCGTTCTTTGACTTCCATTGTTGCTACGACACCTGATTGGTATCCTTCATAATGGAGAATCATTTCTTCAAGAAGAGTCTTGCGTGCCTGAGCCGCCTCGATTGAAGCGGTCAGGTTTGATAATTCATTAGAAAGTTCTTCGTTTAATTCAATAAGTTCTTCAAGCTCGGTTTTGAGTTGTTTCTGTTTTTCTTCTTGTTCCAGTTTGTTATTCTGTGAGATATGCAGGTTATTTTGTTTTTCTTTGAGGTCACTTCTCAGGTTCATCTGATGGCTTGAACCGGAATCCAGTTGGCTTGATAAATCTTTTATTAGCTCTTTGTATTCTGTCTCTTGTTGTTTAAGGTTGTCATCTTCGGTTTTCCCTGAAGATATTTTACCTTCCAGTACTATTAATCTTTTATTTTCAGCATCTTTTTGATTACGTCCTTGAAGTAGGTTGCGGTCTGCAATTTCTTGAATTTCTTCGGATTCCTTAAGTTCAGCATATATTTTAGAGTAACTATTTTTTAATTCTTCAAGTTCTTTGGTTGCATCTTGGGTCTGTTCTTTTAAGATAACATGTCTGTTGCTAAGAGCTTTAATGTCATCGTTGTCCCGTTCAATAAGAGTTTTTGCATTAGCTTTTTTTTCCTGAAGAATAGATATTTGTGTTTCTATATTGTGTGTTTTTTCAGTGGTTTCGTAAATGTTGTTGCCAATTCGATTCAGCTCATGTTCTAAATCTATCTGTTGTTTTCTTTCCGTTTCTAATTGAGCAGAAACTCTGTTAATACCGGATTCACGTTCAATGATAATATTAGATGATTCATCAAGTTTGGCTCTAATCTCTCGACGTTCTTTCTCAAGGTTTTTAATTTGCTGTGAAGTTAGATGCAGTTCCCATTTTTTTATTTCTTCTTTTACTATCTGATAACGTTCTGCTTTTTTGTATTGTCTATTAAGAGAGTTGACTCTTGTTTTAACTTCAGAGTAGATATCTTTTAATCTTAAAAGATCATAATCGGTAGCCTCAAGTTTTCTAAGGGCGGCTTTTTTACGCTGTTTGTATTTGGTTATTCCAGCCGCTTCTTCAAAGAGGAAACGACGTTCTTCGGCTTTATCGGAAATTACAGAATCGATCATGTCCTGTTGGATAACAGAATAAGAATGAGCTCCCAAGCCGGTATCGTAAAATAATTCTGTTATATCCTTGAGCCGACATGGGACCTTATTAAGTAGATATTCGGATTCACCACTTCGGAATAATCGTCTTGTTATCTGGATTTCGGTATATTCGGTAGGTAAAATATTTTTGTTGTTAATGAGAGTCAAAGTAACTTCTGCCATTCCTAATGGTTTTTGATCACGGGTGCCGTTAAAAATAACTTCTTCCATCTTGCTTCCGCGAAGAAGAGTAATTTTTTGTTCTCCCATTACCCATCGCAGTGCATCTAATATGTTAGTTTTGCCACATCCGTTAGGTCCTACAACAGCGGTGATTCCAGTAGAAAATTTTACAGATGTTTTATTTGCAAACGATTTAAAACCAAGTATATCAAGTCGTTTTAAATACACTATTCCTCCAAAAGATAATTTTGTTATGCTGTCTGGGCTTTATTGCCTTTTAATACAGACAGGGTGTCAAATATAGAACGATATATGTTGCGCTCGTCCCGTAAAAATTTTGTTTTAATTTCTAAATTATAAAAAGATTTTCCTAAATGATTGCCTTTGCCAACTCTAAGCGCATCAGGAAAGCTAAGGAGTATCCCTGATATGAAAGAAGATTCTTCAAAGTTTAAATCTAATATCATGTCAAACTTATTACTTTGTAAATTTGTAAGATAATTCTTTTTGGGCAGTCCCGCCCATGTGAGCTGGTCGGACGTGGGGGAGAGGATAATAAAACCTTTTCGAGGGTACATATCGCTTACTTTTATACCCGGGGTTGGTAGCAAAGTAATTTTAGCATTTTTAAACATTTCGGTTATGATTGGAAGAAATTCTTTTACGATTGTCAGTTCTCTGAGGCTACAAGGAAGGCATACCAGAATGTTTTTAGGGTTATCCAATGCTGAAGGGAAATTAAATACCGTCGTTTCTACTTTCTTTTTCATTCTTGAAATTCTGATGTTGGCAATTAAAGATTTTAAATTCAATTTAATTCCCTTCTTCTTTTTCATTTGTATTTTCTGTTTGGATTGATTGAACGATAGTGTCAATCAATGTATCAATGCTATCTTCAGAAGGTATATTTATACTATTAGTAGTAGTGTCAGTATTATTTTCAGAAGGTATATTTATACTATTAGGTTCAATTTTTTTCTCAATTTTGGATTCAAGAAAAGATTCAAGGTTTATTTGATTAATCTTAACTTTAGAAATTCTTCTTGTCTTAGGATTTACTAAATTTATTTTTGTACCGTTCAATTCAATTTCCACAAATCTTGGGATGCCGACTGAAATCTGTATGCGGTAATCAGCATTTATGATGTATTGTTTGTTTGGGACGAGACTTCTAAATAACGAAGTGTCACCATCTGCTAAAACTGTAGCCCAACTTTCCTTGGAAGCAGTTAGTTTAAGTTCTATAGGTTCAGGTGGGGTGTACTCGGAAGTGTTCCAATCATAAGTAGTGGCAATTTCCACGTCATTATTGTTATTGTTGGGTTGAGCATTTTCTATGTTGTCTGGTATATTAGAAGGTTGTGAATTTGGGGTGTCATTCTTAAAGAAGATAAAATAAATTAGCATGAATATAACGAATATGCCTATAATCCCACCTAACATATAAGCCAATTTTTTTAATTGCAATTTCTCATCTTTACCAGAATTATCTGAAGGATTTTTTGATTTTTCTTTAGATTTTGAATTGGCTGAATTCTTATTAGGGGGAGTAGTTTCGGAAAATTCCACTTTGATAGCATCTACCGTTCGTATAAAATCAATTCCTAATGCTTCACAGCAAGATTTTGCGAAAAGATTAAAATATAAATCTGAAGGAAGTTTACTAGAATCCCCCGATTCAATACTTTCAAGATTTGCAGAACTTATTTTTAGCTGTGTAGAGAAATCTTCCAGATTTATATTCTGGCGTTCTCTTTCAAGCTTTATAAGTTCTCCTAATTTGACATTGATTTCACTCATTTTTTACTTTTTACCAATCACTTACCTTTATTCAAAAATTACTTGCTAATCGCTCCAGCGATAAGCGTGGTAACCCTATGACATTATCTAAATTACCATCAATTCTGTCAACTAAAAAGCGACCCATTCCCTGGATTCCATAAGCCCCCGCTTTATCCATCGGTTCGCCAGTTTCAATATAGTCTAAAATTTGTTCTTTTGATACAATATTAAAATAAACTTTTGTGAGTTCATAAGTAGAACGAATTTTATTCGATGAATTTACTATCGCTATTGCGGTGCATACTTCATGATTTTCTCCTGAAAGTTGACTCAAAATTTGTAAAGCATCGTTTTTATCTTTTGGTTTCCCTAATATCTTTTGTTTTAGGATGACAATAGTATCACAACCGATTACCAGTGAGTTACTTTCGGTTTTATTTAATACATTGAGGGCTTTTTCTTTTGCCAATCTTTCAGCAAATTGATAAGGGTGCTCATTGTTAAAGTTTATTTCTTCAATTTCAGGAATTATTTGAGAAAATGGCAGTCCAATTTCTTCTAATAAAGAAACACGGCGAGGAGATTTTGAGCCAAGAATAATTTTATATCTATTGGCTAATTCTAAAAGTTTGCTATAATCCATGTTCTAAAAGAATTGTTACAGGTCCGTGGTTAATAAATTTTATGTCCATTTTTGCTCCGAATTGTCCGGTAGCTACTTTTAATTCAGATTCTTTGACAAGTTTTACGAATTGGTTATAAAGTTTTTTTGCTTTATCAGGATGCATTGCTTCTCCAAACGATGGGCGTCTTCCTTTTTTGGTATCAGCATATAAAGTAAATTGAGAAACAATCATGATTTCAGCTCCAATATCCAGAGCGGAAAGATTCATTTTGCCCTCGGAATCTTCAAAAATACGAAGGTTGACAGATTTATCAGCCAAAATTCCACAAGAATCATCTGAATCATCTATATGAGTTCCAAATAGTAACAATAGCCCTAATCTTATGTTGCTATATGTTTTACCATCAATCCGAACTTCACAATCTTTTACGCGTTGTAATAAAACTCTCATGTGACCTCTAAGTTAATTTTGAAATATAGGCTAATGTAATGTAAATTCAAGAGTCTTGTAGAAATAAAATGATTAATATATTAGTTATTTTGGGCGGAATTTGTTATTGTGATATTTATAACTAATAATTATACTGTTTTAAATAAGATTGAAATAGGAGAATTTTAGGGAACTGAATAGAAAGTTATTTGTTGAATATTTTTGATGAGAATAAATGAATAAATTTGGAGGATTTGATGAGTCAACCGATTAACATTACTGATGATACTTTTGAACAAGAAGTTATCCAGTCCAATATTCCTGTAGTTGTTGATTTTTGGGCTGCATGGTGTGGTCCTTGTAAAATGATTGCTCCTATTTTGGAAGAGATTGCTTCTGAATTTGACGGCAAAATAAAAATTACCAAACTTGATGTTGATTCTAACAATGGTACTGCTGGCAAGTATAATATTATGTCAATTCCTTCTCTTCTGTTTTTTAAAAATGGAGAGATAGTTGATCAAGTTGTGGGGGCAATGCCAAAAGCCCAATTAGCACAGAAAGTAGAAGCTGTAATCGGATAAATTACATTTACAGTTTATAAACCGGCTTTTATATTTTAAAAGCCGGTTTTTTTGAATTTTGACTTTTGTTGTCTATTGAATAAAATAGACGGAACATTTCAATTTTTTTAATTAAAACAATTGGAGAATTTATTGGGAATTGACAAGTTTATTTATTATTTTAGGATTAATTATGGATTTATATAATTTGTTGTCTTTGATCATTTTTGTGGCTATGTGGTTTTTTTTAGTCGTGAAGGTTTTTCCGAAATTTGGGGTAGGCGGCTGAGCTGTTCCGCCAAGTAATCTTCAGGTTGAAGATAACGAAAATATTGAAAAAAATGAATTAAATAAAAATAACAAATGTTAGTAGCTTTATAAACAATTTTAAATTCCGATATTAATAAAATGAGATTTAATAATTATTCAAATAATTCCCGCCTAAGTTTTGGTCCCGGTAGTTTACCTCCTTTTATCAAAATAATGCTAATAAGCAATTTAATTGTATTTGTCCTGCAAAGCTTCAATCCCTCACTTACCAAATATCTTGGATTAACTCCGGCGATATTTTTTACTGAATTTCCTAATTTCCTGTTTCAGCCTTTTACATATATGTTTCTACATGGTGGGTTTGGTCATATCTTTTTTAATTTATTTGCTCTTTGGATGTTTGGTACTGAAATTGAACGTACTTGGGGAAGTAAAGTTTTTGGGCGTTTTTATATTTTTTCCGGTTTGGCAGGAGCTTTTTTAACATTGATGGTCTATTCAACTCAGGCAATCCCTACTATTGGAGCATCAGCGGCAATATACGGCGTTCTTATAGCATATTGGATGATGTTTCCCAATCGCAAACTTTATATTTATTTTGTAGTTCCAGTCAAAGTGAAATGGGCTATTCCTGGAATGATGATAATCGGTTATTTTTTCTCAGGCGGTAATGTCGCCCATATGGCACATTTGGGTGGTGTGATATACGCATTTATTTATCTGAAATCAGATTTGAAGTTCAAATTTATTGGAGCTAAAATTAAAAACTTGCGATATAAAAGGAAACAGGTTAAGCTTGAGAAAAACCGTCAAAATGCCGAACAATTAATGAAGAGGGTCGATGCTATATTAGATAAGATTAATGATGTCGGCTTTGAGAATTTGACTAAAGAAGAAAAAAATATTCTTGATGATGCTTCATCAGAATTATCAAAAAGAGACTGATAGAAATAATGAATAAAAAAATTCTACTTGTAGAAGAGTCCGATACAACCCGTGGGGTGGCAGAAACAATATTAAGGCAAAATGGATACGAGGTTATATCAGTTTCATCTCCTGATAAAGCACTCGAGGTTATCCAATTTACTAAACCAAATATTATTGTAATGGGTGCTGGTCTGCAAGTAAACGGAAATACTCTTTTATTGGATAGATTTAACAGTGATCATAAAACAGCTTCAATTCCCAAACTCTTAATGGCAAATTCTTTACAAGCTCAAAATATCCCTGAGAATTTATTTGTTAGCTTGCCTCTTGACCCAAAGTTGTTTCTGGAAAAAATAAACAGAGTTTCTTCTGTCGAAACAAATACAGTAAATGATTCCAATCACTTGAATTCAGCTGATTTAGATGATGAATTTTTGGATGAAGCATTAGGTCTGGATAGAATTGAAGTTACTGATTCTGAGGTAATGGACAAAACAATTCATACCAAAAAACATCTAAGTAAGAATAAAGAAAAAATTATCGGAATGGATATTGACGCTGATACTGCAATCAATAATTCTGATTCTGGAAAAGTGGAATCAATTATGATTACTGAGGATTCATCGGAAATAATTAATAAGCCGGAACAAAAATATGAGAATAAGGGCTTGACAGGGAAAATAGATATTCTTTCAGATCAATTTGGGATGGAAAATAAGGATGTAATCCAACCGGAAACAGAATCATCTGATCATGATTATGAATGGTTTATAAATGAAATGAAAAATGAAGTTGAAGGTGTTGATCCTAATAATAATGAAATGAATAATCAATCTCATGGATTTAAAGTTGAAAAGAATTCATCATTTGTTGATCCGATAACTCCAAACCCTGTAAATGAACCTTCTAATATTACAGAACCATCCGATTCAGAAGATAATGTTGATGGATTTATCGAGGAGTTCAAAAAAGAGGTTGAGAAAATTCATACCGAAACACCAGATAGTATGGTTATCAATGATGATGAAGTTGTAAAAAAACAGGATTCGCCAAAAATGTCATGGGAAGAAAAATTAGAAAGTCTGACTCCTGACCAGCTTGGGTTATTTACAACACAATTTTCCAAAGATTTGGCAGGAAAGATTGCTGAAATGATTATCAATAAAATTGACGAAGATAAACTGCTGGCTCTTATAAAAAGCGAAATAATCACTCATTCCCAAAAAAAATAATTAAATTCTTTAAACATTTTTTACTTTTTTTTGTTAGAAGATTAAATGATAATCTTTGTGAAAATAAACTTTAATATGAGAATTATGAATGAAAATTATTAAAATAGCTATTATTGCTTCTTTTTTGTTTGCGATATTGATTTCATCTGTTTTCCCGCAGTTAGGTAATCAAAGTAAATTTAATGTTGATGATGAACTGGTTAGGGTGTCATCGGTTTTTTCCGTGACATCGGCAAAAGCCGGCAAAAGCTATCAGGCAGTACTTGTCGCAAACGTCTCACCGGGATGGCATATAAATTCTGCAACTCCTTATGAAAATTGGTTGATTGCCGCTACAATCGAATTTGATACTCTGGATGGAATTACTCCTCATTCTATTTTATATCCGAAACCGGAAGATGAAATTCTGCTTGATGAAAAATTTTCAGTTTATAGCGGAAAAACAATAATTCCATTTGAAATTAGTTTCTCTGAAAATCTGCCAAACGGCGAATATACTCTGCCGATAAAATTAAATTTTCAACCATGCAATAATAAAGAATGTCGAGCTCCTGAAACTAAAACAGCAAATTTGAAACTTATTGTTGGCGAAGAAGGAGTTTATGCAAACGAACAAATTTTTTCTAATCTTCAAATATCTGACAATTCTGATGGAGAAATAGAACCTTCACCTATTTCATCTGATAACGAAATTCAACGCTTAATTGATGAGTATGGTTTTTGGGGATATATAATTGCGTTAGGTCTTGCATTTATTACCGGGCTTCTTTTATCATTCTCACCTTGCACCTATCCTATGGTACCGATTACTGTTTCAATTTTTGCCGGTCAAAATCGTTCAATCGGCAAAGGATTTATAATGTCTCTGTTTTATGTAGGGTCGATGGCATTTGTATATGGTTTAATGGGAATGATTGTGTCGATGGTTGGTGGGGTTTTTGGAGCTTGGTTAGCCAGTCCGCCGGTTGTAATTGGAATTGTTGTAGTTTTTATAATTTTCTCGTTATCTATGTTTGGGATGTATGAATTAAATGTGCCGATGTCATTAAGGCAGAAGATGGGTACCAAAGCCGGTGGTGGAGGGATTTTGGGAGCTATTGTATTAGGTATAATAGCGGCTTTAGTTGTTTCACCGTGTGTCGGTCCGTTTGTTGCCGGAATTCTTTTATATGTTGCGACCAGCGGTTCGCCAATAATAGGTTTTCTGGTTTTATTTGTTTTTGCAATGGGGTTGGGAACGTTGTATATAATAATCGGCACGTTTTCGTCGGCAATCAATAAACTTCCCAATTCGGGTGAATGGATGGATACCGTTAAGAAGTTTTTCGGTTTTGTTTTGTTAATGATGGCGTTGTATTTTTTAAGTACAATTATATCAACAACTCTAACAGCTTTGTTAGCATCGATTCTTCTGTTGGCTTTTGGAATTTTTGGAGGCGGCTTGGATAGGCTTACTCCGGAATCTGGATTTTTCCTGAGATTGAAAAAATTTATCGGGTTCATATCATTGTTAATCGGTACTTATTTGATATTGGGTGTGATTGTGATTCAAGGACTTATTCTGCCTCCATTATCACAGTCTTTGCCTGCAATTAACGCAACCAGTTCAGAGCCAAAAGAACTTATTGAATGGGAGAGAGATTTGCATATCGGTTTAAGTAAAGCTTTAGATGAGAATAAGCCTGTGATTGTTGATACCTGGGCAACATGGTGTGCGAATTGTAAGGTGCTTGATAAAAAAACCTTTGGTAATCAAGAGGTTGCAAAAGAAGCAAAACGATTTATCTCAATTAAAGCTCAATTGGAAACAGCCGATTCACCTGCTACAAAAGAATTTATGAAAAGATTCGAGATGAAACATTACACATTGCCGACTACATTGCTTCTGGATTCAAAAGGGAATGTCAAAAAGATATTACAGGGAGTTATTGACCCTGACGATTTTGTGAAGGAGTTAAAAAAGATTTCATAACGAACTGATTTGAAATTTTTGATTAAAAAATAAAATTTATTTTCGAGCGTGCTTGACTCATATCAAGCACGCTTTTATATTGACTTGAAACAAGTAAACTTTTTGGAGATTTATGTCGCCTAAGAAAAATGAAAAAGATGTAATTGCTATTTGTATTCAGGAACCTTTTGAGGATGGTTCACAAATGGATTTTGGTGTAATCCAGGGAGCTGAATTAAAATTTCTGCATCAGGCATTTATTACCGATACTGTTAGCCATGCTTTTGGTGTTAGTGATGCTGATGTGCGACTGTATTATATCGATAGTGCGGAAAGAAAAAAATTAGTTAAGATTGTTACTGATTACTTAAAGAAAAAATTGTCAGGTGATAAAGCTAAAGCATTAAAAGGTAAATTTTCAACAATTGCTCAGGATAAAGAGCGTTGGGGAATTAGGATTGAAAAGATATTTGAAGACTGCTTTAAAGCCGGATATGAAAATATTCTTTTAGTTGGAAGCAGGACCCCAACTGTAAGTGCAGAAAAGATGACGCAAACTCTGAAGATGCTTCGTAAATCCGATGCTGTTTTTGGACCCACGCCTGAAGGAAGATATTATTTAATTGGCATGTCAGGCAATGACCGTATTAAAATGTCTAAATTTGACTGGAAATCTCCCAGTATATATTCTGAAGTTGGACAGGCTTTTACGGAAAAAAAACTTGCTTGGTCGGAAATGGAAATTTGGTATGCGGTAGAAACATCGGATGATTTGGAGATGATGGCAAGAGACATTAATCAATTCCGTTTTGAAGGGGATGATGAGACTTCCCATGAGACGGAGCTTGTTTTTGAAAGAATTCTTGAACGATTGGAGATATAATGGAACGTCAACTGCAAAAACTCCATTGGCAAAAAATTAAAGAGCTGGTTCCGGATAAAATTAATACTGTTATTCTTCCGGTTGGTACAATCGAAGGACACGGTTCTTCCTGTATAGGCACTGATAATTATATACCCGAAAATATCTCACTTGGTATTGCCGATAGAATCAATTCTATCGTGGCACCAATTCTGAATTATGGCATCACAAAATCTTTGTATCGTTATAATGGCGGTTTGACATTAAGTCCTGAGACTTATCAGGATGTTATTTCAGAAATACTTGAATCATTAACTGATGTCGGATTTGATAATATCATAGTAATGAACGGGCATGGGGGAAATAACACTGTTTTGAAACAGGTTGCATCTGATTTTCATCATGACAATTTATCTAATATTGCTGTAATTCACTGGTGGGAGTTATGCGGTGAAATGACCAAAGAATTTTTTGGCCATGTTGGCGGACATGCCGGAACCGATGAAACTGCTATGGTGCAGGCAATCGATGAGAACTTAGTTGATGAGAATGCTTATGATCCGGAGCTTGCTTATTATTTTAGGGCTGGTGCCGATGTCTATCCGGTGCCGGGGTCAATTCTTCTTTACAAAGAGGGCGAGGGCTATCCTAATTTTAATTTAGAGCAAGCCAAGCAGTATCGCCAAAAAGTTATTGATACTGTCGGTGATTTTGTTGAAATGGTCTTAAGCCGTTGGAAGAAATTTGGACTTTAATTTAAAAGCTGTCAATATAAGTTAATCTGATCTCTCGCGTGAAAGTTGAAGACTCTCTTCGATTAAGCAATAAATCTTTCAGCAAAGCTTCAATCTCCAACTTTTCGGTAAATATCCATTTAACAGACATATTTAAATAACCGCGTCCTTTGCCGGAATAAAACCCTGTCTTGTCATCATTAAGTCCTGCATCATATTCAAAAAGAAAAGCGAGATTATAATTAAAAGTAGCATCGAAACCTAAAAATATGTTAACAGCTTTGTCTGTATCAACATCATTCTCAAGTGAGTAATTTAAACCGCCATGCCAACCGGCGACCCATTGATTTAAATAGAAACTTCGACTTAAAACTCCATAAAACCCTCGGGACTTAAAAGTAAACCGGTCATTGTCGGCGTTCCACGCACCAAACCCTTGAGAGCTAAACCCAATTGAAAAGGCGGGGAAATAATCGACATCATCGATAAATCTAAATTTTAGATTAAACTCAATGCGTGGATTCCAGTCTGCGTCGGAATTGCTGATTATTTTGTCTGCCCCGTAGGAGAGGCCTAACATAAAACGGTTAGATAAACCAATATCGGTAAACCCGATAGTTCCGCCATCAGGATAAAATCTGAATCCTATTTGCCAGTGACCGCGAGGAAGAGTACCGGCGGTTGGAATATCGACTAACCATCTTGGGGCTAATTCATAAGCTGTGCTTGTCTCTTGGTCCAGATAGTCATCATATTCATCGTAGTCTTTAGCATTTGTTGTTATAGTTAATAAAAATATCGAACAAATTAGTAATAGTTTTTTCATTTCATCACCTGTTTGATTTATATGTTACATACATATAAATGTATGTAGAAGAAGCTTATTCAAGTCAATTAAAATATATTCAAATATTAATTGTCTCGCAATTAATAGAACCGAGAGGGTTTAAGCATAGAATATTGTGTTCAGAATGTCGAGATCAAGGCGGTGTTCTGAATTTTGTGTAAACAGATTTTTGTGACCTACCGCTCTTTAATTACAACTAATTAAGTGTCGGGTCACAATCCACCTTCGGTGAATCAGGACCCGACACAACTGAAATAAGACTTTTTCAACAAGCCCTTTCACAGGAATGACAGATTTGGTGTCGGGTGGCAACCTCAAACTTGTTTGGGGTTGAAAATCAAAATTGGA
>QNAD01000013.1 GCA_003641345.1 Candidatus Zixiibacteriota bacterium
CTAAGAATAAGACTGAAAAGATCTTTGGCAAAACCATTCAATTAAATATTCGGATCTTGTGTAAGATATTTTTGTACAATATTTAAGTGAAAAATACAGGAGGAAAAATGAAATTTGTTAATGTCGTCTTTAGTATTTTAGTATTAGCGATACTATTTACGCCTATCGTTAATGCACAAGTTGATATTTTTGGTAAAATGGATACGGTTTACGCCGAAATTTCCAAGATTGATAATAATAACTGGTCTGTTACTGTTTCTGTAACCAATGACGAAACAGTGGAAGGATTATCAATCCCACTAAAAATGACTGCCGGAATGAATAAAATTGTGGCTGATTCGGCTGTGTACACTGGAGGAAGAGTAGAGAATTTTACCCTTAAAGCTTTCAGACCGGACACAGCAATTCAGTGTGCAACATTAGGAATGGTTGCTAATTTAGGACCGACCAAAAACAGTCTGCCTCCAGGAACTGGAAGACTTGTTACTCTCTTTGTCTCATCTTTGGAAAATAAGCCGATTGAAAAATTGATGGTTGACACCACTACAACTCACCCTAATAATTCAATAATGATAGTCGCAAGTACTTCTAACTGGGGTGAACACAGACTTGATACTATTAAGGTGGAAAAAAGAAAAGAATTGGAAATCATTCCTGTCTTTGTAGTGAAAAAATTATAATTTATAATTCACTTAAAAAAAAGCTCGCCAACAGCGGGCTTTTTTTATAATTCTTTTTCATCAATTTCTTTTTTGAATTTGACTCGAACAGTTGAGCTTTCCTGAGAAACAACATATTTGCCAAACTCTTCCATCTGCTCCGAAGAAAACTGCTGTTTCTTATACTTATCTTTCATCAATGCCCTTACATCCAATTCAAAATAATCTTCAAGATTATATTTTCTGGCTAATTCCGAAAGATTTGCAAATGCGTTGCTATCTTTTGATTTTGAAATAAACTTAATATCTTCTGCGATACGTATATTCAATTCGCCTCTGTCCCCAATAATTTTACTTAAATCATTTTCGCGAGCATACTCTTTTGCTTCATTTTTTAGAGCATCAAGCTCATTTTTATATTTGTTATATTTATCATAAATTTCGAGATACTTATTAGCCAATTGTAATCCCTTTTGTTCAATCGACAAATCATCACTATCATCTTGATTACCCGTTTCCAACAATAGCTGGTGTCTTTTAGCCGGACATAATTGAAAATAATCACAGTAATCACAAAGATTTGATTCCTTGGTAGGGAAATTATCAATTTTTTCCGCCTCGATAGTTTCTACTATTTGGTTCCGAAATTCATAAGAAATCAAATCAAGTTCATCTTCACTTATTTTATGAGTTATTGTTTCATCTGGTCGTAAATAAATCTGTACCTGTTCGATATTTTTATATTGTGGGAAATTCTGCTGTACGGCAATTTGATAAAAACCCATCTGATATCTAAAAGCAGGATCGGTTACCTTAGGGATATTCTTGCCAGTTTTATAGTCAATAATCTGGATTGTACCATCGTCTAATTTTAGAAGTTTGTCAATTATTGCATTCCCTTTAAATGGGCTGTTAGGAATATCAAAAGTTAATTTTAATTCGGTGCCTAAGAGTGTTCCAATTTTAAAAGGACTATATTTTTTATAATGACGGGTGATCATCTCCCGTCCCAACCTAATATAATCATCAACTGTATAAAAATCTTTGATAAGAGCAATAGCATTTAAATCTACTTTTTTCCACTCTTCGTTATACATCTGCATAACATCTTCTAAGGGAATTACAATCCCATCGGCACCAAGCGAATAAAGCTTACTTAGAACCCTGTGAACTGATGAGCCAAGATATGCATCGGGGGTAACACGATCCGGAACTTTGACTCTTTCTATGTAATTAAATTTGAATTTACGTGGACAGGTTCGCCAAGTTCCAAGAGAACTATGGCTATATCGTGAAAGCATACTTCCTTCTTTACTTATTTATTAACATTAATATTAAAATATTTCTTATAAAACTGCTTCCAAAATCCAACACCAAGCCCAAAATGGATAGTAGAAAAAATCAACAGACCGAAAATCAAACAACCGATATGTTTTTCTTTAACAGTTAACATACCGGAAAACAAAATAATAACTAAAAGATATATTCCGACTACTGATTTCAAAAAGCCAAATGCTGGAGTATGTAACATTGACAACAAAAATAGAAAAAGAAAACCAAGAACTCCTACTCCTGCTATAAGTTGAGGGAGAAAATAATAATTATGTTTTGTGGAAAAATTAAAATATCCTCCACCGTATCTTTGCATCTGTCGCCATAAACCATTCAATGATGATTTTGGATAATAGGAAATCTTTAATTGGGGAGATGTAATAGATTTTAATCCTGCTTTATTAACTCTGTAATTAAAATCAATATCCGCACAAGCATCAAACCTTTCATCAAAATAACCCACAATTTCAAAAACATCACGTCGGTATATTGCACACGATGAAACCGGATCAATTTTACTTTCATCATTTGAAAATAACTTACTCCTCGTTCTATGCCCTAAAATTGACCCACTGCAAACAGCTATAGACTTTTCAAATTCAATAAGATCGGGAGGATTCAGAAATTGTGTATTACAAAGACATTTTGCGTCAGTTTTTTCAAAAACATTGATTATGGAAGAAAGTAGATGTTTATCAGGAAGGTTTATATGTCCGTCAAGAATCAAAATATAAGGAGCAGATGAATTTTTTACTCCCAGGTTTCTTCCTGCCGAAGAAAATTTCTTTGGGTTATCTAATAAAATTAAAGAACCAAATCTATTTTTAAACAAAGAGGCAATTTCTTTTGTCTTATCAGAAGAACCGCCATCAGCAATTACAACTTCAACTTCAGCCATCGGGAAATCCTGAGAGTATATCTGCTCTAAAGTTTGACCAATAAATGATTCTTCATTTAATACCGGCATTATAATAGCCAGTTTATATTTTGATGCTATGTTACTCATAATATTTCAATATTTATATTAGGATAATTAGAAGATGTCATCATTACAAATAAAAACATTTTCTCTATAATTTAAAATATCAAAAACATTATTTTTCTTTGGATAAATAAAGTTTCTTCCATCCATTAGAAATATTCTTGAAATTGCAAAAAGATAATTTATCACTACTGGTTTTAGCCTTAGAGGCTACAGGATAATTTGATTCGACCATATCTATGAGTTTATCAGCTAATTCAATGTGGTCTTTAAACAGATGAATAAATTGAGATAGTCCGGAAGATATTAAAGCTGAAATTGATTTATTTTCTACTGCCATAACTGGAATTCCGGACTGTAAAGCAGTTATCATCGACGGAGGCAAGAATTCATCACGGGAATTATTCAAGTAAATATCATTCTCATTAAAAAGCCTCAGCATTTCTTTTTCGTTATTATTTTCGCTGAGGAAAACACCATTTTCATTTTTAAGATTTATATTATTGCAAATATTTATGATTCGATTGTAATTCCCCAAAATACTTAATTCCGTACGGGGATATTTCTGTTTAATAATTCGAAAAGCTTTAATGATACCGTACAAATTTTGAGAAGGGTTCCCTGAAAAATCGACAAGGATTTTAGGTGTAATTTTATCAACACTTCTGAAAGGTATATTTGATTGATTTAATGGTTGATAAAACAAATCAACATGTTTTATAAGTTTTTCAAATTCTGACTTTAAAGCAGAATTGTTGACATTAACTTCCTGACAATGCTTTAAAACAGATATAATAATTTTTCTAAAAATAGGTCTGTACGTTAAAATTTTGGAGTCATTATAGCTGACAATAATTTTCAACCCGAATAAACGACTTAACAAAAATGGAGTTACCAGAGAAATCATCAGTTGGCTATCAGACGGTATAAAAATATGTATAATTTTATATTTTGGTAATAGATAAATAAGAATTTGCACGAGATGATAAAATTTTCTAATTAGTTGAAAATATGATTTATGATATTTATCAAACAAAATTTGATTTGAATCTATTTTATTTTCAGTAAGAACATCTTTAACCAGATTCAACTGTTGGCAATCTGATAAATTAAGATTATCAACAGATGAGTACAAAAGCACTCCTAAATCCGATTTATCCTGCCTGTTACTATTATACAAATTACTCTCCAAAACCATTGTTAATCTAATAGATTGTACACAATTCAACTCAAAAAAGTTTAAGATATTTGAAGATTATAAAAGACAGGAATAATAAACTTATGGGCATATAGGCGGAGGAGGCCCAAAATTGAATATATAGTCAACGAGATAAGTTATATCAGAAATACCCAATAATTCTGAAATATCTCCGTCAGTATTAGCCTCTTCCCTACATTCCGGTTCGAAACCGCTTAAAAACATATAATCTACCAAAAATGTTATATCTGATATTCCGATTTTATCTTCGGAATCATTATTAGCATTACCCCTGATGCCAATACAACAAACAGCCGTTTCACATACATCACCGGTACCATCATTATCAGCATCTTCCTGCCCCGGGTTATAAGTTGCAGGACAATTATCAGTAATATTAGGGATTCCGTCATTATCAATATCAGAGTTAATCGATGGGAATTTTATTTTGTCCACCCAAACAGCATCGGAACCACTTGAGACAGAACTGTTTTTGGAATATACCCATCGGAATGTATGTTGTCCTGAAGTTACCGGATAAGAAACTTCACTCCAAAAATTTTCTCCCGACCAGATTTCCTGAATAGTATTATCAATATAAAAAGATAATTTATCATAGATTTCCTGAGTGGATGTTTTTAAATAAAAACTAATATTTCCAGAATTCAAATAATCAATAGTTACTTCCATCTGAGAATTTTGGGCATGGCTGATACTTCCTGATATAGCTGAATATTCACCATCGACAGAAGTGCTATTGTCAATTAACCAATTGGAATCACCACTCATTTGCCAGTTATATTCTAAAAAATCTGCAGTCTCAAAATTTTCAATTTCATAGCCCAGTTGAATAACTAATGGTAAACTAACAAAGTAACCATCATCACCTGAAATATCCAAAGTAAGAACAACATCATATTCCAATGGACATGATGGATTGATAGACATTTCAAAAAGAACAAGATTCACACCTGTTGTCCCACCTAATGGATCAAGGTTAGGATAGTTAGAGTTGGCTTGAGTTATAGTAAGATATGGGTCGGATGTTTGAAGAACTGATGACAAATTAGTCGCAGGACTGTCACCATTATTTCTTACTGAAATTGACACAAAAATATTCTCTCCCGGCATTGTCCGCCCAATGTTGTGTGAAACAAAAGAAATTGAAGGTCCGTTTGGGACAGGAACTAATTGGACATTTACTTCTGTAACATTAAAATCAGTAACAACAACATTTGAAATTGTGTCTGAGATATATCCTTCGGCTGAAAACACCAGACTGTAAGTACCTGATTCCATCATCCGATAGTAATCACCTACATCAGGGTCGGTAAAAACAATAGAACTATCTTGTTCAAAATCATGTCCGAGCACTTCAACAAATGCCAAAACCGGAAATCCGGTAGAATAATCTGTTACTAATCCTTTAATACCATATAGTGCCTGCCTTAAATATTCAAAAAATGATTGCTTGTTATAAATCCAATAAGCAGGAAGTTGACTGGCTAAGGGTAGTTTTGTGTCTGATAGTTCAATAGTGGTTTCACGACATCCATTATAATAATTCATATAATCCTGTCGTCCACCTGTGATTGGGTACCAATCATATCCATTGGTAATACCATCATCATAACCATTCATATAAGATGCAGGGCTATATTTTTGGGCTGTGTCAGCATATTGGTGGCAAACAGCCTGATACCAGACATCATCGGTATGCCTTCTTGACCAGGTATCCCAGGGATAATTGACCACTTCGGCTCCACCATGAAAATTAGCTGAGATAACAAAATTTTTACTCTCAGAAAAATTCATCATCGCTACTGTTTCTACCTGATAAGAATTACCGTCAGGGTGAGGACCATCATCCGGATCAGGGAAATTTCGATTTAGATCAACCCAGTTGTCATTACCTCTTATAGCACCGCTTACAGAGCTGTTACCTGTATGGTATGTTCCGTCTGGATTAGCTAAAGGGTTTATCCAAATTTCCATATTATTGACTATATCCGTTATTTCAGCATCAGCCCCATAAGTTGTCAAAATAGAATCTATCATTCTGAGCATCAAAACATAACCGACAGTTTCATCACCATGCATAGTCGAAGTAAACATTACTTCCGATTCATATTCCTCTGAAGTTACATTGTCAGATATTTTGATATAGAGCAGTGCTCTTCCTTGATTTGTTGCTCCGATATTTACGACTTGGCAAATAGATGGATAATCAGCTTCAAACTGATACATCATATCCACGTAATCTGTATAAGTTGGGTAAACATCCCAAGTAGTTATATCAGCTTTATCAGTTGACATTTTGGGAGATATTAAATTTCCGGGATGAGGTAATATTTCATAAGTGTAATTAAGTTTTTTGAAATCAATAATAGTATTATCATTGGCATAAGCATAAACAGTATCACCAATTACATTGTCGATAGAGATTACTTTAGTAATCTCCAGTAGTTCTGATCGATTGGAGATATTAAATTTCAGATAATATTCACCGGCACTAACAGTTGATGTTAGAATTAACAAAAGACCAAGTATAATTTTAAAGTAATTTTTCATAATATATTAGTAGTATATTATATATAATAATGGATAATTGCATTTTTACAACTACAATTTTCAGGAAATCATATCAAAATTTTCAACTTGATAATTATTTGAGCTCCTTTAACTTATATTGAACAAATAAATATGAGTAAATAATTTAATGTCTGAACATGATACAAGATCAGGGATCAATGTAACTTTAGCGGGAATGTTTATTAATATTGCTTTGGTTGTATTTAAACTATGGGTGGGAATTGTTGGCAAAAGCCAAGCTCTCATAGCTGATGGAGTGCATTCTTTATCAGACCTATGTAGTGATTTGATAGTTATACTTGGTATTCGGTGGGGCAGAAAAGAAGCAGACAAAGACCACCCTTTTGGACACAGACGAATAGAGACAATTGCAAGTTTGATTATCGGATTTTTTTTAGTTTCAGTAGGTATCGGAATTATATATGATGCTGTTATTAAAATTACCGAAAACAATTTCTATTCCCCTTCTATCTATGTTATATATGTCGCCGCCGGAAGTATTATCTCCAAAGAGATTTTGTTCTGGTACACTCGCTCAGTTGGGCAAAAAATTAAAAGCACCGTTATTATGGCTAACGCCTGGCATCATCGAACCGATGCTCTTAGCTCTGTTGCTGTTCTAATAGGTGTTTTATTTGTTTATATAAATCCTAAATTTTATTTAGCAGATATCATTGCGGCTATAATTGTTTCGTTATTAATCATGCAGGTTGGTGCGTCATTAATTTGGTCAGCCTTAAAAGAAGTTGTTGATACTGCACCAGACGAAAAGATTTTAGCTGAAATGGAACAACATGCAAAAATCATCGAAGGTGTTAAACAAGCACATGATATAAGAGCCAGATTTTCTGGAACATTGATACTCGTTGAAATTCATATTGTAGTTGACCCTGACTTAACTGTAAGAGAAGGGCACAATATTGCCAAGCAAGTAGAGCTTCGCTTGTTAAGAGAGGTCGAAAACGTTAGTAAAGTGATTGTTCATGTAGATCCGGAACATAAAAAAGAGGATTGAGAGATTTATGATTTCACTTGAAGAATTTACAAACTTAAAAGAATCATTAATTATTTTTCAAAATGAAGAAATAATTTTTTCTTCATTTGATTCAGATATAATTCCATTGGTAAAATTTCTTGGCCAAAAAAAAGAATTATCCGGTAAGATTATAATTTTCGATAAATATGTAGGACGTGCGGCTGGCTTATTAATGACCAAAACCTCACCATCTTTTATTTATACTCCTATGATTAGCGAGAATGCTGTTAATCTTTTTATTGAGTATGAGATTGATTTCGAAGCTACCAAAATTGTTAAGTACCTAATGGGGGAAGCATCAAACGAAATGTGTCAATGGGAAAAACTATCTATAGGTAAATGCCCTGATGAGTTTTACCTATTAGCCAAAGAGAAATTAACAGTCTAAATTTTCATTCTTCTATAATAATCTTTCAAAGCATCAACAACTTTCCCTGAAAGCAACAATGTTCCCAAAAGAGTTGGGACCGCCATAAAGGCAAACATTGTATCAATAATATTGATAACTGTATTCTGTCCCAACCAGGCGGCAACCGGAAGGCTCAGAAGATATATATAAACATATTGTGAACCGATTCTGATTCCAAAAAGATATTTGGCACATTTTAAGCTGTAATATGAATATGAAATCATAGTACTTATCGAAAAGAGAACAATAGCTAAAGTCATTATCTGCCGGCCAATCCAACCTAAAGATTGACTATAAGCATTAACAGTCATCACTGCTCCATCATCGGCACTTGATACGCCGGTAGCAAGAATAACCAAAGCAGTTATCGTGCAAACAATATGAGTATCAATAAATGGTCCCATCATAGCAATCAACCCCTCACGAACCGGTTCTTTTGTTTTCGCCGCTCCGTGAGCCATCGGTGCCGTACCAATACCAGCCTCATTAGAAAATGCCGCACGCTTCACACCGATTATCATAACTTCTTTAAAAGCCAATCCAGCCACGCCACCAACAATGGCTTCTCCTCCAAATGCAGATTTAAAAATCGAGATAAATATATCAGGAATAATAGAAGCATTTAAAAAAATTATAACCAATCCGGAAAGAACATATAGCAATGCCATTACTGGGACAACCATGGATGTAACCTTACCTACCCTAGTAATACCGCCTAAAATAACAATACCCACCAAAAACATACAGACCACACCGGTCATTGCCCGATTAAAGCCATAATCATTATAAAGCAAACTTGATAATTGGTTAACCTGAAAAAGTGCCAGACATCCCACCATACCACAAATAGCAAAAATAATTGCCAGTGGCTTTCCCCATTTCCCTAAACCAACTTCGAGAAAATACATAGGTCCGCCCTGCTCTACCCCGTTTTCATCTTTTTTTCTATAAAAAATAGAAAGGGTGCAAGTAAAAAATTTGGTTGCCATACCAACTAAGCCGGCAACCCACATCCAGAAAATAGCCCCGGGACCTCCAAGCGAAATAGCTACCGCCACACCTGCTATATTTCCCATACCCAAAGTAGCAGACAGAGCTGATGACAACGCCTGAAAGTGACTAATTTCACCGGGGTCGTTCGGATCATCGAATTTCCCTCGTAAAATATCAAAAGCATGTTTCATTGCCCGAAACGGTAAAAAGCGGCTGGCAAAAGTGAAATAAACACCTGAAAAAATCAGCAGATAAACAAGAGGTTGCCCCCAAACATAATCAACAGAAGTTGCCCAAAAATTTTCAAATGATGTTAAAAATGACTCCATCCATTTTTCCGTTTCAGTTTATATAAATATTTGATACTGGTTTAAATTAAAAGGGTGTAAATTAATTTTGCAAGTATTAACTGCGAATGGTGTTATCTTCTTCCTTTATCTTTTATATCTTCGCTTGTCCCTATGGTGATTAATGCTTATATTCTTCAATCAAAAATTTGGGAAAAAGAATAAATATGAAGGGAAAAAAATGGACATCACTGAAATTGGAATTTGCGGATGTGGTCAAATGGGTGCCGGCATTGCCGAAGTTGCCTCAAAAGCCGGCATAAAAGTAATTTCTTATGAAGTTGAAGATAAGGTTCTTCAAAAAGGACTGGCAAAAATTGACAAATCATTATCCCGTGCAGTTGAAAAAGGGAAATTGGATGAAGCCGGCAAAAAATCAGTATTAGAGAATATTACTGGCACAACTGATTTAAACGATTTAGCCGATTGCCAGTTAGTTATTGAAGCGATTACTGAAAATTTTGAAATTAAAACAGAACTTTACAAAAAATTAGACAGCATCGTCAATAAAAATGCTATCATTGCCTCGAATACATCTTCGTTATCAATAACAGAAATGGGTGCAACAACATCCCGTCCGGAAAAATTCTGTGGGCTTCATTTTTTCAATCCGGTTGCAGTAATGAAACTTGTTGAAGTTGTTAAAACAATTACAACCTCTGATGAAACATTTGAAACAGCCAAAGCATTTGGCGAAAAAGTTGGTAAAGTTGTTGTTTCGTGTAAGGATACTCCAGGATTTGTAGTTAATCGGTTATTAGTTCCATATTTACTGGATGCTATCAGAGCCTTGGAAGCCGGTGTTGCTACTCGTGATGATATTGATAATGGTATGAAACTTGGTTGTGGACATCCGATGGGACCGCTTGAATTAACCGATTTTATCGGTCTGGACACTATTTATTATATCGGCGAAATCATGTTTGATGAGTTCAAAGAACACCATTACGCCTCTCCTCCACTTTTAAAAGCAATGGTAAAAGCTGGATATATGGGTCGGAAAAGCGGTCGTGGATTTTATGATTACTCGGAGGTGACAAAAAAACACTTGACATTTACCAAAAAATCTAATAAAGTTCTTGAAACTAAATAGAGAACTAAACGTATTAAATTTTTATGGATATGAACCGCTAACATTACGAGGCTTTTTTGATGAACTTAATTCACACAAAACAAGTATATCGATTAATAGGATTCCTCTGTGGCGGGAAGACTCTAAACATGACTTAATTTTTTTTTAATATAAATGTTTATAACCCGCTGCTCCGGATTTGGTTCAGTGGGTTTTTTATTGCCTATTTGAATCAATTGTATCCGGCGTTAAACTTTTAGACTAAGGATAGTAAATGACCAGCGACTTTTATGAAAATGAAAAAATAACTGAAAAAGAGAAACAAATAGGTACTAAAAAAGCTTTTCTCAGCCTGTTACCATATTTAAAAGAACATTCTAAAAGATTGTTTATTGCTCTGATTCTTCTTTCCGGAGGCACTTTCCTTTCATTGGTCTGGCCAATTCTTTTGAAAAACGGAATTGACGGACCTCTTAAGGAAAAAGACTTCAACGGACTGCTTATAATTGCCGGAATAATCGGCTTAATTCAGATTGTAACAATTGTTATTCAATACTTCATGCGTATTAAGCTTGAAATAATTGGACAAGACATCATGCTTAAGCTCAAGCAGAAATTGTTCGACCATATTTTGTCATTGGATATATCATTTTTTGATAAAAATCCAGTAGGCAGACTAATGGCACGTGTAGAATCTGACGCCGAAGCCCTTAGATTATTGTTTACCAATACAGTGGTACTTATTGTAGCTGATATATTTTTGTTGAGCGGTATTTATGGCGTTCTCTTTTATTACAATTGGAAGATGGCGTTAATCCTTATTGTAAGTATTCCTATAATTGGATTATTTATCTGGATATTTCATCGCACAACAACCCATCGTTTTTTGGAAGTCAGAAAACGGATGGCAGAAGTTACAGCAACTTTGACCGAATTTTTACATAGCATGTCAATTGTCCAGATTTTTCATCGGGGAAGTTATGCTCGGGCAAGAGTTTATAAAGTCAATGAAGCTAAGTTTTCAGAAGATGCATATGTAAATATTGCAGCATGTATTTTCTTTAATACTGTATTTTTCTTTGAGTATGTAAAAATAGGGTTGGTCCTAATACTTGGGTCACATTTTGGAATGACATTTGGAACTATGGTTATGTTCCTATTATACATCTGGCGTTCTTTTGAACCAATATTTCGGACATCGGAACAACTTTCAAATTTCCAGAAAGCAGTAGCCGGTGCCAAACGAATATTTGCCATTCTATCTGAAAAATCAAGATTGCTTGATCCGGCATATCCGGTTGAATGGAATGGGTTAGAGAAAGAAATAAGATTTGAAAATGTTTGGTTTTCTTATACTGACGATGAAAATTATGTTCTTCGCGATGTAAGTTTCAGCATTCCGGTCGGAAAAACAGTTGCTATTGCCGGTGTTACCGGTGGCGGAAAAACTACTGTTATATCTCTTATTTTGAGATTGTATGATCCTCAAAAAGGAAAAATTACAGTGGACGGGATAGATATTCGCGATATTCCTAAAAGCGAATTGCGTAAAAGATTCGCCTTGGTTCTTCAGGATATAATTTTATTTCCGGGAGATATAAAATCCAATATCAGCCTTGAATCTGAACGCATCAGTGAAAATAGAATAACCGATGCATCCAAACAGGTTGAAGCGGACAAATTTATCAAGCTATTGCCTGAAGATTATAAAACTGTTGTTTCTGAAAAAGGATCAAATTTCAGCCGTGGCGAAAGGCAACTTTTATCATTTGCCAGAGCTTTGGCAATTGATCCGGAAGTTTTAATTCTGGACGAAGCAACCAGCTCGGTTGATCCGGAAACAGAAAGAACAATACAATCTTCTCTTAAGAAATTGATGAGCGGAAGAACATCACTTGTAATTGCTCATCGCTTGGCAACAATATTGGAAGCGGATCAAATTTTAGTGATTAGGCACGGTGAGATAATTGAACGTGGCACACATACAGATTTGATACTGAAAAACGGATACTATTCACGTTTGTTCCACCTCCAATTTAAAAATAAAAATGGAGTAGCATCTAATGCTTAAAAAAATAAAATGGTTTTGGAAATACTATAGAAAATACCTATACGTATTAGCAGTATTAATACTGCTAACACCGATACAGGCAGTTTTCCAAGTAGTTATACCAAAAATTTATGGCTTTACAATCGACTATTTACAGTCAGAAAAAATCCCTGATGACTGGCTTGCCAAAACTATAACTGACATTGGTACCAGCTTTGATTTGAATCCAATAGTAACCTTCGGCGTCGGGTTTATAATATTTGGACTGATAGCATCAGTTTTATATGCCTTTGTTCAGATCCATCGTGCTTGGATGAACTGCCGTTTGGAATTTTTATTCCGTCAGGATGCTTTTGATAATACGACTAATAAAGGACCGGACTTTTTCAACAAATTCCGCACCGGTGATTTAGTAACAAGAATGACTGATGATGTAGCTGAAAAATTATCTTGGTTTGCCTGCTCTGGAATTTTCAGACTCTACGAAGCTCTTTTGAATGTTGGCTTTATTCTGATAATGATGATGATGATCGACCCTGTTCTAACTTTGTGGACAGCCGGTCCGTTACCAATTCTTATTGTGATTTTCTTTTTGACTGCTTCGACTTTAGACAAAAGATATGATCATCTTCAATCACGGATATCCAAGTTCAATAATATTATCGAATCTTGCTTATCTGGAATCAGAGTTGTCATGGCTTATGTTCGGGAAGATTCCCAAAAGGAAAAATTCAAACAGGCGGCCGAAGACAGACGACAGGCAGAAATTGATGCAGTCAAAATTACAACAATTGTTGACTCACTGTATATGTATATTTGGCAATTTGGATTGATTATTGTTTTGGTTGCCGGCGGCTATATGGTCATCAATTCTAATCTATCTTATGGTAATATGGCAGTATTTATTTATTATGTTGTCTGGTTGGTTTTCCCGATGTTCGACATAGGTGCATTTCTGGTTAAATCCCGTCAGTCATTTGTTTCAATCAACAGGTTGAACGAACTTGAAGACATGCCCGAAATGGTTAAAGATACTGGTAAGGCTCTTACCGACGGTTCTTTTAGCGGAAATTTGAAATTTGATAAGATCAGTTTTTCATTCCCCGGTTCTGATAGAAAGATAATTGATGATGTTAGTTTTGAAATAAAACCAGGACAAACCGTAGCACTTGTCGGTAAGGTTGGTTCAGGTAAATCATGGCTAACTAATTTACTCCCCCGTCTGGCTGACCCAACCGGTGGATCTATTGAGCTTGATGGAATAGAATTGAAAAAGTTCCGACTGGAAGACCTTCGGAAAAATATCGGCTATGTTCCTCAGGAACCAGCCTTGTTTTCCGACACTGTCAGAAATAATATCGTATTTGGCCGTGAGGAAATTTCCCAGGCGGTCATTGAATGGGCTATAGATTTAGCTCAACTTAAAGAAGATATTGGAAATTTCCCTGATGGTCTTGAAACCAAGATTGGTACCCGCGGCATGTCAATATCAGGCGGTCAGAAACAGAGATTAGCCCTTGCCAGAGCATTAGCAGGCAAACCTAATCTTTTAATTCTCGATGATTGCACTTCGGCACTTGATTCAAGTACTGAAACAATTCTTTGGGACAGACTGCATGAAGTATTACCTGACATGACAGCAATACTTATTACGCATCGCCCGGATACTCTTGAGAAAGCTGACAATATCTTTGTTTTGGAAGATGGTAAAATCGTGGAAAGCGGTAAACATCATGTTCTAATGGCAAAGAAAAATTTATATGCTAAAATTTACAAACGTTATCAGCTTGAAAAATCTGTCAATGGTTAATAAAAAGAGGTCAGGAGTTAAACTCTTGACCTTTTGTAATTTGAAAATCAATATTTTAAAAAATC
>QNAD01000014.1 GCA_003641345.1 Candidatus Zixiibacteriota bacterium
AAGGTCAACTTCGACTAAAAAATTCCTCCCTAGCTATATTTTGCTTGAGGTAGATTTGAGTAAAATGACTCAAGAGCTGGTGGTTTCTATCCCCGGAGTGACTAATTTTGTCGGAAGTGGCGGTAAGCCACGTCCCTTGAAATTGGAAGAAGTGGAAAGAATTGCTGGCCAAATTGATAAAAGTCGTACAGAAGAGGTTACGGAAGTTCCTTTTCAGGCAGGTGATCCGGTCAAAGTTAATGATGGACCATTTGCTGACTTCTCCGGTACGGTTAGTGAGGTCAATATGGAGCGACGTAAGGTAAAAGTAATGGTTTCGATTTTTGGTCGTCCTACTCCGGTAGAATTGGACTTCCTTCAGGTTGAATATATGAAACAGAAAAGTTAGGAGAGTTTTTAAAAGTGGCAAAAAAAGTTGCGGGATATATCAAACTTCAAATACCGGCCGGAAAGGCTAATCCGGCACCTCCAGTAGGTCCGGCATTAGGACAACGCGGTGTAAATATTATGGAGTTTTGCAAAGCTTTTAATGCAAGTACTCAATCGGGTAATGGCATTTTAACGCCAGTTATTATTACAGTATATTCTGATAAATCGTTTAGCTATATTACAAAAACCCCACCGGCTTCAACTCTTTTGAGGATAGCGGCAAAAATTAAAAAAGGTTCTGGCGTGCCAAACAAAGATAAGGTTGGTTTGGTGACTAAATCTCAGGTTAAAGAAATAGCTGAAAAGAAAATGGAAGATTTAAATGCGGCTGATATTGATGCTGCTATGTTGATTATAGAAGGTACTGCACGTTCGATGGGTATTGAAGTGCGGTAGTAATTTTTAAACTTTATTCGTTTGTACCTGCCTTTTAAAGGACAGGGAGAGTAGGATTGATGAAACATTCGAAAAATTATAAAAGTTATCGTGAAAAGGTAGATTCTTTCAAGCGGTATTCACTTACTGAAGCAATTCAAGCCTTGAAAGAAAATCATTTTGTGAAATTTGACGAATCTGTCGAAGTCGCTGTTCGTCTTGGAGTTAATCCAAAACATGCTGACCAGATGGTGCGTGGTACCGTTTCGCTTCCAAGTGGAACTGGTAAAAGCGTAAAAGTTGCTTGTTTTGCATCAGGCGAAAAAGCAGAAGAAGCAAAGGCGGCCGGTGCTGATTTTGTTGGTGCTGAGGATTTGGCTGAAAAAGTAAAAGGTGGCTGGACTGAATTTGACGTTGCTGTTGCAACTCCTGATATGATGCGAGTTTTGGGTCCGTTGGGTAAAATACTTGGTCCACGTGGTTTAATGCCTAATCCGAAAACCGGTACGGTTACAATGGATGTCACTCGGGCTATTAATGAAGTCAAGGGTGGTAGAATTGAATTCAGGGTGGATAAACAAGCTAATGTTGCTGCTGCAGTTGGAAAAATCTCTTTTGATTTGGATAAAATAGAAGCTAATGTACTTGCTTTTATTGATGCTTTAATTAAGGCTAAGCCGCAAACTACTAAAGGTGCTTATGTTCTGGGAGCTTCAATTTGTACTTCAATGAGTCCCGGCTTTAAATTAGATCACTCAGAAATTCTGGCAACCCTGAAGAAATAATGGAGAAGGAGTCTGAAATATGCCAAAACCTGAAAAAATAAATGCTGTGGCTGACATTAAAAAGTTGTTTGATGAATCAAGCTCTTTTTTCATAACTGATTATCAAGGTTTAAATGTAGCCGATATGACAGATCTCAGAAAAAATCTGAGAAGTAATAATGTTAAGTATCTGATAGCTAAAAACACACTCTTTAAAATTGCCGCTGACCAAGCTGGTGTAGCTGGTGTTAGTGAACATTTTATCGGTCCGACAGCGCTTGCGTTTACATCTGATGAACCGGCAGTAGCCGCTAAAATTCTTAATGATTCTTTCAAAGATAAAGATTTACCTGTAATGAAGGCTTTTTATCTTGAACAGATTCTCTATCCTGGGGCAGATATTAAAAAGCTGGCTGATTTGCCATCGAGAGAAATGCTTTTGTCTCAATTGGTTGCGTCTGTTGAGGCACCGTTCTCAGAATTGGTCGGTAGCTTGGATGGATTCTTCAGAGAATTGGTTGGGTCTATTGATGCTTTACGAGAGAAGAGGGAAACCGAAGGATAATTTGGAACTTTATAATAGGATGATTTTTGTCAATGCTTCTCTCCGATTTGGTTCCATCGGGGTGACAATAATTGTCTATTAGAATAGAAAATATAATTTTGAACCAATAATATGTGAGGATTTGAAAGTGGCCAACGAAGTTATTGAAGAAATCGTTGAGAAGATTTCTGCTCTAAGTGCTATGGATCTTGCTGATTTATCTAAAGAAATTCAGGATAAATTTGGCGTTACAGCTGCTGCTCCAGTAGCTGTTGCCGCAGCAGCTACCGGTGATGCCGGTGCTGTTGAAGAACAAACAGAATTTAATGTTGTTTTGAATGCTGTCGGTGATAAGAAGATTCAGGTTATTAAAGTTGTTCGTGAGTTGACTTCACTCGGTCTTAAAGAAGCTAAAGCACTGGTTGACGGTGCTCCAGGTGCCATTTTAGAAGGTGTTTCTAAAGATGATGCTGAAAAAGCAAAAGAAAAGATCGAAGAAGTTGGCGGAATCGTGGAAGTCAAATAACCGTATTTCTCAAATTTGGTCGGGAACTTTTTAGTTCCCGACTCGTTTATTTTGTTGTAAATTATTTTATCCCCTGTTTTTTATTAGATTGGGGTGATTGACTGCTTAAAGAAGCTCCCTTGAGTTGGGAGATAGATAAATGACAGAATCGCCTGAGTTAAAAATAACCAACTCTGAAACATGGGCTGTAATTAAGTGGCTTGTGGTTTTTATTAATTGTGGAGGGTGTTGGCTTGTCCCAGACTGAATTTGTTGAACGAAACATTTATGGGTCGATTGATGATATTGAGAAAATGCCTAATTTTCTTGATGTTCAGGTTCATTCCCATGACGAATTTTTACAAACGGACATTCTCCCTGGTAAAAGGGAGTTAAAAGGACTTCACCGGATATTTTCTGAAATATTTCCGGTATCCGATGTTCATGAAAAATATACTCTTGAATATATTGGGTATCATCTCGATCCAAGAAGGTATAACCTTCAGGAATGTCGAGAACGCAATATGTCTTATGCCGCTCCCCTGAGGGTAACGTTACGCTTGATTGCCAGAGAGGGAGATGGTGACGAAAAAGAAGTCAAGGATATTATCGAACAGGATGTATATCTTGGCGAATTGCCCATTATTACCCAATGGGGCACATTTATAATAAATGGAGCCGAGAGAGTTATTGTTAGTCAGTTGCATCGGAGTCCCGGTGTGTTTTTCAGTTCAGACCAGCATCCTAACGGAAAGACTCTATATACGGCACGTATTATTCCTTATCGCGGTAGCTGGATTGAATTTAATACTGATATTAATGATATAATGTATATCTATATTGATACAAAAAGAAAAATTCCCATTACAACTTTATTGCGTGCTTTTGGATTTTCTACTGATGAAGATTTGGTGAAAACTTTTTACGATGTGGAAAAATTAAATTTAAAAAGTAAAAAAGTAAAAGATTTAAAGGATTGTTATCTAGGGCAGAGTATTATCGATAATGAAACCGGTGAAGTTGTTTTTTCTACCGGCGAATTATTGACCGAAGAAATCATTGAGAAAATTATTACTGCTGGGCACAAGTCGGTTAATGTAGTTAGGAAAAAAGAAAAAAAAGAAGTTCTGGTTATTCTCAATTCAATCAAAAAAGATCCTACTAAATCTCGCGAGGAAGCTCTTCTCAAAATTTATTCTCTTCTGCGACCGGGAGAGCCGCCAACAATGGAAATGGCCGAAACTCTTTTAGATAGATATTTCTTTAATACCAAACGGTATGACCTTGGCCAAGTTGGTCGCCATATGATTAATCAGCGTCTTGAGATGGAAGAACCGCTTGATAAATCTGTTCTTGATAAAGACGACTTTTTGGCTATTATCAATTATTTATTGGCTCTTTGTAATGAGAAAGGGTCCACTGATGATATTGATCATCTGGGTAATCGTAGAGTGCGTACAGTTGGTGAACTTCTTGTCAATTTGTTCTCGGTTGCTCTTACCCGTGTGGCTCGTACTATAAGAGAGAGATTATCACTTAAGGATCAGGAAAATGTAACTCCGCAACTTCTTGTTAATGCTCGTACTGTTTCATCGGTTGTCGATACTTTCTTTGGGTCATCACAACTCTCTCAATTTATGGATCAGACTAATCCGTTGTCGGAATTAACCCATAAGCGTCGCTTGTCTGCACTTGGTCCCGGAGGTTTGACTCGTGAAAGAGCAGGCTTTGAAGTTCGAGATGTTCATCATACTCATTATGGTAGAATGTGCCCAATTGAAACTCCCGAGGGTCCGAATATTGGTTTGATAACATCGTTGGCTACTTTTGCCAGAGTAAATAAATTTGGATTTATCGAAACTCCTTATTGTAAAGTGACTAAAGGTAAATTAACGGGTGAAATAATGTATCTTTCGGCGGATGAGGAAGAAAGATATTATATTGCACCTTGTAGTGAACCGATTGATGAAAATGGTAAATTTATTAATGAAAAGGTGATGGTTCGTCGCCGTTCTGATTATCCGATTGTTACTCCTGATGAAGTTCAATTTAGAGATGTTTCTCCAAGGCAGATTATTTCAGTAGCGGCTTCGTTGATTCCATTCCTTGAACATGATGATGCCAACCGTGCTTTGATGGGTTCAAATATGCAACGTCAAGCATTGCCTCTTCTTAAAACTCAGGCTCCTCTTGTTGGGACGGGTATTGAAAGGAAGGCCGCTGTCGATTCCGGAGCTGTTGTAGTTTCGGATATTTCAGGAACAGCAGTTTATATTGATAGTAAAAGAATTGTAATTAGACCAGACCAAAAAGTAAAAATTGGTCAATTGGGTTATATTGAAGACAAAGAATTCAAGTTAATTAAATATTCACGTTCAAATCAGGATACTTGTGTTAATTTCCACCCAGTTGTTAAAATTGGGGACGAAATTTCAAAAGGAGATATTATAGCTGATGGTCCTGCTGTTGAAAATGGCGAATTGGCTTTGGGTTATAATGTCCTTGTGGCTTTTATGCCGTGGCGTGGTTACAACTTTGAAGACGCAATAATATTATCGGAACGACTTGTACGCGAAGATATTTATACAAGCATACATATTGAAGAATATGAGTTACAAGTCAGAGATACAAAACGTGGTTCTGAAGAAATAACCCGTGAAATCCCAAATGTTTCAGAAGAAGCTCTCCTTAACCTTGATGAGAATGGTATTATCAGAGAAGGTGCCGAAGTTGAAGCTGGTGATATTCTTGTTGGTAAAGTTACTCCTAAAGGAGAGACTGAACTTTCTCCGGAAGAACGTTTATTAAGAGCAATCTTTGGTGAAAAAGCAGGCGATGTTAGAGATGCCAGTTTAAAAGCTCCCCCGGGAATGAAGGGCGTGGTCATCAATACTTGTGTTTTTACCAGAAAAGAACGCACCGAAGAAGCTAAGAGGCATGAAAAGCAGTACTCATCGGAAATCAGAAGGGTATTCAACAAGAAGATTAACGATATTAAAAGTTTGAGAAGCCAGAAGATTGGCGAGTTGCTCAACGGGAAGTCATCAAATACAATTCGTTCAATTGTTGATAATTCTGTTTTAGTTCGTGCCGGGCATAAATTCAAAGCTGAGGATTTTGAGGATTTTGATTTTGATAATTCTGTTGCCCCTGACGGTTATTGTGATGTTGAGATTACTAATAAGCATGTGAATAATATTATTGAAGAGGCTAATGAATTTATCTCCGCTAAGAAACAGGAAATGGATATTGAAATTGACAAGGTTGTTCGCGGTGCTGAATTGAATCCCGGTGTTAAGCAGTTGGTGAAAGTCACTGTCGCTATTCGACGTAAAATTCAAGTTGGCGATAAAATGGCTGGTCGTCATGGTAACAAAGGTGTTGTCTCGAAGATTGTACCTTTGGAAGATATGCCTTATATGGAAGATGGTGTTCCTGTTGATATAATTTTAAATCCGCTTGGTGTTCCTTCACGTATGAATGTTGGTCAGATTCTTGAAACCCATCTTGGCTGGGCAATGAATAAACTTGGTCAAAGAACAGCAACTCCGGTTTTCGAGGGTGCTACTATTGATGAAATTAAAGATAAGCTCAAAGAAGCAGGATTGCCGGAAGATGGCAAGCTCGAACTTTATGACGGGTTTACAGGTAAGCGATTTGATAATAGAATAACTACCGGATATATCTATGTGCTTAAATTATCACATTTGGTTGATAATAAGATTCATGCTCGTTCAATTGGACCATATTCGCTGGTTACTCAACAACCTCTGGGCGGAAAAGCTCAGTTTGGTGGTCAGAGATTTGGTGAGATGGAAGTATGGGCTTTGGAATCATATGGAGCAGCATATACTTTGCAAGAAATGTTAACAGTCAAATCAGATGATGTGACTGGACGTAGCCGGGTATATGAAGCGATTGTGAAAGGTGAAAATCCTCCGGAACCTGGTTATCCGGAAGCGTTTAATGTTCTTATTAAAGAATTACAGGCTTTAGGCCTTGATGTCAGACTGCTTGAAAAGTAGTAATTGGTTGGATTATCAACGATTCGTTATTAGCGAACGATTGAAATAAAGGAGAGACGATGGTCGACATGTTTGGAAATCAGGGGATGCAAAAGAAAGTTGAATTTGGTGCTATTCAAATTCAGATAGCTTCTCCGGAAACCATTCTATCTTGGTCTTATGGGGAAGTAACCAAACCGGAGACGATCAATTACCGTTCTTTTAAACCGGAGCGGGATGGTTTGTTCTGTGAAAGAATTTTCGGACCAGTCAAGGATTGGGAGTGTAACTGTGGAAAATATAAAAGAATCCGTTTCCGCGGTATTGTTTGTGATCGCTGTGGTGTAGAAGTAACCCAATCAAAAGTGCGTCGCGAACGAATGGGACACATTGAACTTGCCGTACCTGTTACGCATATTTGGTATTTCAAGTCATTACCTTCGAGAATAGGACACCTTTTAGCTCTGTCTATAAGAGCCTTGGAAAGAATTCTTTACTATGAGAATTATCTGGTGATTGATCCCGGTAATACTTCTTATGAAGAAGGGGATGTTCTGACAGAAGAAGAATTTATTGACTTGGAAGATGCTGGGAAAACTTTTGATGCCCAAATGGGCGCAAAAGCAGTTATGGAGCTTCTTAAGAAGATGGACATTGATGAAATGGCTGTTAATTTGAGAGCTCAGGCAAAAGTTGAAACCTCTGTTCAGCGTAAAAAAGATACTCTAAAGCGTTTGAAAATTGTTGAGTCATTTCGTCAATCAAATAACCGTCCGGAATGGATGGTCTTAAATGTTGTCCCAATAATCCCCCCTGATCTTCGTCCGTTGGTACCTCTGGATGGTGGACGGTTTGCAACATCTGACTTGAACGATCTCTATCGTCGTGTTATCAATCGTAATAATCGCTTAAAAAAACTAATTGATATACAGGCTCCGGAAGTCATTCTCAGGAATGAAAAAAGAATGCTTCAGGAAGCTGTCGATGCTCTAATGGATAATGGTCGTCGTACTCATTCTGTTAGGGGTGATTCAAAACGTCCTCTACGTTCATTATCTGATCTCTTAAAAGGTAAACAGGGACGTTTCCGTCAGAACCTTTTGGGTAAGCGTGTTGATTATTCCGGACGTTCTGTTATTGTTGTTGGTCCGGAATTAAAACTACACCAGTGTGGGCTACCGAAAAATATGGCGTTGGAATTGTTCAAGCCGTTTATCATTATGAAATTGGAAGAGAAAGGGTATGTTCAAACTGTAAAATCAGCTAAAAAATTGGTTGAGAAAGAACGCCCTGAAGTTTGGGACATTCTCGAAGAGATTATCGAAGATCATCCAATAATGCTAAACCGTGCTCCTACTTTGCATCGGCTTGGTATCCAAGCCTTTTTCCCTGTTTTGGTTGAAGGTAAAGCTATAAGATTGCATCCGTTGGTTTGTGCTGCTTTTAATGCTGATTTTGATGGTGACCAGATGGCAGTTCATGTGCCACTATCATTTGAAGCTCAGTTAGAAGCCAGAGTCTTAATGTTGGCACCAAATAATATCTTGTTGCCATCATCTGGAAGACCAATTGCAATTCCATCGCAGGACATTGTCTTAGGTTGTTATTATTTGACTAAGGTTAAAAAAACTAATATGACCGGTAAGCGCAGTTTTAGCTCGGTTGATGAAGTTCTCTGTGCTTATGATAATGATCTGATAGATTTGCATGTTATGGTTAATGTCCGTATGGGCAATCAGATGTTAAAAACTACTCCTGGACGATTAATCTTTAATGATATTATTCCTGATGGCTTAGGTTTTTTTAATGATGTTGCCAACAAGAGTAAAATTGAAGGTTTGGTAACATCGTCTTATTTAAATTTGGACCAGAATACAACTGTTGATTTTTTAGATAGGCTAAAAAACCTTGGTTTTAAGTATGCAACTTTATCTGGTACTACGGTGTCTATTGATGATTTAGTGGTACCTAAAGAAAAAGAAAATATTATTAATGCAACTCATGAAGACATAAAAAAGATTCAAAAACTTTATGAACGTGGTGTAATTACGAACTCGGAAAGATACAATAAAGTAATTGATACCTGGACTCATGTTACAAGTCAGGTTTCCGATGTAATGTTTGATAACTTATCGTCGCAGGACCAAGGATTTAATCCGGTCTTTATGATGGCTGATTCCGGTGCTCGTGGTTCTAAAGAACAGATTCGCCAGTTAGCTGGTATGCGTGGTCTTATGGCTAAACCTCAGAAAAAAATTACTGGTGGCGTAGGTGAAATTATTGAAAACCCGATTACTTCAAATTTCCGTGAAGGTTTAACGGTACAAGAATATTTTATTTCCACGCATGGTGCTCGTAAAGGTTTGGCTGATACAGCTTTAAAAACTGCAGACGCAGGCTATTTGACCCGTCGTTTGGTTGATGTTGCTCAGGATGTCATTGTTCGTGAAGATGATTGCGGAACTATTCTTGGTATTGAAGTGACGGCTATTAAAGAGGGTGAAGAGGTCATTGAATCTTTAGGTGATCGTATTTTGGGGCGTGTTTCTCTTGATGACATTTATGACCCAATTACCGATGATTTAATTGTCGAATTTGGACAAGAAATTAAAGAAAAAGAAGTCGATAAAATAGAGGAAGCCGGTATTGAAAGTATTCGAATCCGTTCAGTATTAACCTGTGAGTCACGTTTTGGAATCTGTGCTAAATGTTATGGACGTAATCTGGCAAATATGAAGATGGTTCATATTGGTGAGGCGGTCGGTGTTATTGCGGCTCAATCAATCGGTGAGCCGGGAACTCAGCTTACTTTGCGTACTTTCCATATTGGTGGTACATCTGCTCGCATTGCAGAAGAATCACAATTTAAATCCAGGCAGGCAGGCACAATTAAACTAATTGATGTTAGATTGGTGAAAAAATCGGATGGTACATCAATGGTTGTCAGCCGTGAAGGTATCGGTAATGCTAACATTATTGATGACAAGGATAGGGTTCGATCTCGTTTGGAGCTTCCATATGGTGCTCACTTGCTTGTCGAAGATGGTCAAAAAATTGAAAAAGGCGATACTATTTATGAATGGGACCCTTATACCAGAACGATTTTAAGTGAGAAAAAAGGTAAAATTAAATTTAGAGATATCATTAAAGATATCTCTGTAAGAGAAGCAATTGATGAACAAACTGGTCTGATGCAGACCATCGTTATTGAATCTAAGGATAAGTCGTTGTTCCCGACTGTCTTAGTGGAGCGTGACGGTAAAACAGTTGCCAGTTATAGGGTTCCTACCGACGCTCAAATTCAGATTGAAGACGGAGCGGATGTAGGAGTTGGCGATGTATTGGTGAAAATGCCACGGGTTATCTCAAAATCAAGAGATATTACCGGTGGTTTGCCTCGTGTGGCTGAATTATTTGAAGGTCGTCGCCCTCATGATCCAGCTGAAATCGCCAAAGTTGATGGTATTGTTGAGTTTGGTAAGATTGTTAGGTCTCAGCAACAGGTTATTGTTATGGGTGACCAGGAAGAAGTTCACGAATGCTTAATCCCACATGGTAAGCATATGATGGTTCATGATGGTGATAGGGTTAAAGCCGGTGACAGACTTTGTGAAGGGGCGATTGATCCGCAGGATATTCTGCTTGTAAAAGGTGACCATGCTGTTCAACAGTATCTAGTAAATGAAATCCAGGAAGTCTATAGGCTTCAGGGTGTTAAGATAAATGATAAGCATATTGAGACTATTGTAAGGCAGATGATGCAGAAAGTTCAGGCAAAAACTGTCGGTGATACTAATTTCCTTGAAGGTGAAAGAATCGATAAAATTAGATTTTCCGATGAAAATTCCCGAATTATTGCTGAGGGTGGAGAACCGGCTACTGCTGAATCTCTCCTTTTAGGGATTACCAAAGCTTCATTGTCAACGGATAGCTTTATATCGGCGGCTTCGTTCCAGGAAACTACAAAAGTCCTGACTGAAGCGGCAATATCCGGTAAAGTTGATTATCTGCTTGGTCTTAAAGAAAATGTAATTATTGGGCATTTAATTCCGGCTGGTACAGGAATTGATAAATATAAGGATATTCAGGTTATTGAGCCGGAACCGAGTCCTGAAGATGAAGAAACCGAGGATATTACAGATTCTGACGAATCGTCTATAGTGAATATTTTTGATAATAAGTCTTGACATAGATCAGGATTGTTTGTAAAATACGAATCTGTATTTGATATTTTTATAAGTTTTTTTGATATAATAGGAGTAGATTTGCCAACAATTAATCAATTGATTAGAAAAGGCCGGACGCGGATATTTGAGAAAACCAAAACTCCGGCTATGGGCGCTTGCCCACAAAAGCGTGGAGTCTGTACTCGTGTGTATACCTCTACTCCCAAAAAGCCGAATTCTGCTTTACGAAAAGTTGCAAGAGTTCGATTAACAAATAAAATGGAAGTGACTGCTTATATTCCAGGTGAAGGACATAATTTACAGGAACACTCAATCGTTTTGATTAGAGGCGGACGTATTAAAGACCTTCCCGGTGTACGCTATCATGTGATTCGCGGAACGATGGATACTGCGGGAGTTGCTGATAGAAAATGTAGTCGTTCCAAGTATGGAACTAAAAAACCTAAATAGTATTGTGTGATATTATATGTCAAGACGTACCAAAGCGCCCAAAAGAGAAGTTGTAATTGACCCTAAATATGGTGATGTTCTTATTTCTCAATTTGTATCATGTATGATGAAAAGTGGAAAACGTTCAACTGCTGAAAAAATTCTGTATGATGCTATTGATGGTATCGCTGGAAAATCACCAGATGAGAACGGTTTGGAAATGTTTCACAAGGCAGTTAATAATGTTAAGCCTGTGTTGGAAGTGAAGTCACGCCGTGTCGGTGGTGCTACTTATCAGGTGCCGGTTGAAGTTAGGGCTGGCCGTCGTACTGCGTTAGCTATTAGATGGTTGATCTCTTATGCCACTGCTCGTAATGGAAAGACAATGGCTGATAAGCTGTCGAGCGAATTTCTGTCTGCCGTGAATAATGAAGGTGGTGCTATTAAAAAACGTGAAGATACCCATAAGATGGCTGAAGCCAATAAAGCTTTTGCTCATTTTAAATGGTAATTGAATATAAATTTTGGAAGTAAACTATAATGAAAGTTAGAAGGACACTGATTAAATGATCTGAACTGATTGTTGATGAGTTAACGGCCCAGTTAATATAACCCTGCTGCAAATCTTAACCGGGTATTCCTCTTATCAATCAAGTGGTAATGAATATTTTACGATAAGTCTTAGGACAGTCAGGGTCTTTTTGTGCTCTTTTTTTTGTATGTTAGATAAAATTAGAAATATTGGAATAATGGCTCATATCGATGCCGGTAAAACAACTACTACCGAGCGGATTCTCTTCTATACTGGGAAAACGCATAGGATAGGTGAAGTGCATGATGGTGCGGCAACGATGGATTGGATGGAGCAGGAAAAAGAACGCGGAATTACAATAACTTCGGCGGCTACTACTTGTTTTTGGCGTGATCATGATATTAATATTATTGATACTCCAGGGCATGTTGATTTTACGGTCGAGGTTGAGCGTTCTCTCAGAGTTCTGGATGGAGCAGTAGCTCTTTTCTGCGCTGTTGGCGGGGTGGAGCCACAATCTGAAACTGTTTGGAGGCAGGCTGATAAATATCAGGTTCCAAGAATTGCCTACATAAATAAGATGGATAGAACCGGAGCTGATTTTGAATTTACTATTAATTCAATGAATGAACGATTTGGTTCTAATTGTGTGGCTATTCAAATTCCTGTTGGTGAAGGTGAAATGTTCAGAGGGATTATTGACCTTCTTACTATGAGTTTTCGTGTTTTTCATGAAGATTCTAATGGAACAACATTTGATGATTTTCCTGTTCCTGATGATATGGTAGAACAGGCTAATGAATATAGGGAAAAATTGTTAGAATCTGTTGCTGAGTATGATGATCATTTGTTAGAACAATTTCTAAAAGAAGAAGAGTTGGACCCTGTCAAAGTTATGGCGGCTGTAAGAAAGGCTACAATAAATCTGGATATGGTTCCTGTCCTTTGTGGTTCATCTTTCAAAAATAAAGGTATCCAAAAATTACTTGATTCAATTATTGATTTTCTACCTTCCCCGTTGGATATGCCTCCTATTGAAGGATTTGATATTGAAAAACCTGACAAGAAAATAGTGCGAAAACCTGACATTAAAGAGCCTGTATCTGCTTTAGCATTTAAAATTGCAACTGACCCTTATGTTGGTAAATTATCATACATCAGAGTTTATTCAGGAACTATTAAGGCTGGTTCATATCTTTATAATTCTAATTCTGGCATCAAAGAGAGAATTGCTCGTATTCTGAAAATGCATTCTAATAAACGGGAAGATATTAAAGAAGCTGTCGCCGGAGATATTGTTGCAATAATTGGTATGCGTAAAACAACTACTGGTGATACCCTTTGTGATCCTAAGCATCCTATTAAATTGGAAAGTATGACCTTCCCTGAGCCGGTTGTTTCTGTGTCTATAGAACCAAAAACAAAAGCTGACCAAGATAAATTAACTGACGGGATGATTAAATTGGCTGAAGAAGACCCTACTTTTATTGTTAATAACAATGAAGATACTGGGCAAACTATTATCAGCGGTATGGGTGAGCTTCATTTGGAAATTCTTATTGATCGTTTGTTGCGTGAGTTTAATGTTGATGCCTCGGTTGGTAAACCATCGGTTTCTTATAAAGAAGCTATTACCAAGGAAGTTGAAGCGGAAGGAAAGTTTGTCCGTCAGAGCGGTGGTAAAGGTCAGTTCGGTCATGTAATTATGAAAGTTAAGCCAACTAGCGATGGTGCAGAATTCAAATTTGTAAATAAAATTGTTGGTGGCTCTATTCCAAGAGAATATATTCCTGCAGTTGAAAAAGGAGCTCGTGAGGCGATGAGTAATGGTCCGCTAGCGGGATTTCCTTTAAACGGTATTTACTGTGAATTGATAGACGGCAATTATCATGAAGTTGACTCGAATGAATTAGCGTTTAAGATTGCCGGTTCAATGGCTCTTCAGAATGCCGCTAAAAAGGCTGGTCCCGTTGTACTTGAGCCGATTATGGATGTTGAGGTGGTTGTGCCGGAGGCTTATATGGGGACGGTTGTTGGTGATTTAAACTCTCGTCGTGGAAAAATTAGTGGCATGATGCCACGTGATGGAGTGAATGTTGTAGCTGTTAGTGTGCCTTTGTCTGAAATGTTTGGATATGCTAACACTTTAAGAAATATATCCCAGGGTCGTGCTGTATTTTCGATGCAATTTTCCAAATACAGTCGCGTCCCGTCTGAAGTATCGAAGAAGATTGTTGATAAGGTAATATAACTTGGAGGATTGCCTAAGTCATGGCTAAAGAGAAATTTGAACGTACAAAGCCCCACGTAAATGTGGGCACGATTGGTCATGTGGACCATGGAAAAACGACATTAACGGCAGCGATGACGAT
>QNAD01000015.1 GCA_003641345.1 Candidatus Zixiibacteriota bacterium
CAGATTGGCTGATGTTTTAAAAAATGAAAATCGTTCAATAGATATTAAAACAGAGAATAAGATTACTGAAGAAACTAATCTGTTTGATTTATTATGCGAAGCTGATGTAACACCAGAGTTTGTTGAAAAATTCAAAAATATCATTAATGAAAAAGAGACTGATAGTGATAATCTCAATTCCACAATTAGAGAAACAATGGTTGAACAGCTATCACACAAGATGCTACCGAATATGGAATTTGAAAATGGCGATAAACTTATGTTTATCGGGCCGGCTGGAAGTGGAAAATCGTCGGTGATGGGTAAATTGGCGGCACAGATTGTTGCTCTCTCAAAAAAGAAAGTACAACTGGCATCTTTAGATAAATTTAAAATGGGTGCTTATGATGAAATTCATAGTTATGCAGAACTATTAGATTCCAATGTAGCTGATAGTGATGAAATTAGTGAGAGAAAAAATAAAAATTTTGATGGCATAACTCTTATCGATTCTCCGGCATTAACAGTAGATGAGAATAAATTTACAGGTTTGATTGAAAAAGTGGAAAAGATACAGCCGGATTATTGTTTTTTGGTTGTATCGGCTTTGATTCGCTCCGCCGACTTAATTGATATTCTCAAGCGATATCAGAAATATAACCCAACTCATTTAATAATAACAATGCTTGATCAGACCAACAGGCTTGGTTCACTGATTACTGCTACTGAAGCAACCAATTTGAAAGTTGCTTATTTATCGGATTTACCAGGAGGAATGGGAACTCTGAACACACCTGACCCAGCTCTGATTGCAAAAAAATTGTTTAACTGTGAGGTGTCCATTGAAGCTGTTTGATTTTGGACATAACAATTTACAATTGAACCTTACCGACGCCAAGGTTATTTCTGTTGTTTCAGGTAAGGGCGGTGTTGGCAAGACGGTATTGGCGTATAATATAGCCGTAGATTTGTCTAAAAATGGATATAGAGTATTATTGATAGATGGGGATTTCTTTTTTGGCAATCTTCACATTCTATCTAATGTATATCCGAAAGATGGCCTTGACAGATTTATCTCAGGTGAAGCTGTTCTTGATAGATCTGTAACAAAAATAAATTCAAATCTCGATTTGTTGGCATCAATCGGAGAAAACTTATTTGATCCAAATGATATTAAAAATTCACAAACCATAATAAAAAATATTATAAGACAATGTAGCAGATATGATTTTGTGATTGTTGATCATAGCTCAGGTGTCTCAACATTTACAGAACAGTTTGTTACAGTATCAAATATTAATTTATTGGTTTTAGTACCGGAGTTGACATCGTTATCCGATGGCTTTGGATTTGTAAAATATATTTATAAGAAAAATAGAGAATCAAATTGTTCTTTTTTAATAAATAGATGTAGCTCTGCAGAAGAATCTGATTATATCCATAAAAAGTTTTGTGCTTTATCAGAATCATATTTAGACGTAACACCTATTTATATAGGAACAATTTCAGATTCCGATAATTTTCGTAAATCAGTCTCTTTACAGCAGTCGATTCATGAAATTGACAGGAATTCAGTTGTTATTCAACAACTTAGAGATGTTTCATCTGGACTAATAAAAAGTCATTTGAAATCAAATCAAAATAATTCCGTGATTACAAAAATGAAGATAAATAATAACCATATAATGGCCGATATAAAGGAATGATATGCCTATGGCTAATGCATTATTGATTAAACCGAAAAAGCGTGGCAGAAAGCCAAAAAGCTCACAAGTCGAGACAAAAAAAACTGCTACTAAGAAAACAGGCCTTAAAGCACGCAAAACTAACCGTTGGGAAGTAAGCGAGCGAGACTGGCGTCGTTACCACAAGTTTCAATTGCCGGAAGACCGTCGCACCCTTCTTAATAAATATGTCCCTCTGGTTAGGAATGTAGCTATGCGAATGGCAATGGGTTTTCCAAGATCAGTAGAACTTGATGATTTAATCAGTACCGGTGTAATTGGATTAGTTGACGCTTTTAAACATTTTGACCCGGATAGGGGAGTTAAATTTGAGACTTATGCGGTTCCAAGAATACGTGGTGCAATTTTAGATGAATTGCGTGCTTTGGATTGGGTGCCAAGATCTACCAGAGCAAAAGCTCGTGGAATGGAACGAGCCTATATGGTTTTAGAGGATAAATTAGGACGTCCTCCTGAGAAAATGGAACTGGCTAAATATTTGGAGATAACTTTGGAAGAATTACATGCCATGTTAGATGATGTGTCCGGAACAAATATTCTTTCTCTGGATGAAATTATTTTCAGAGAAGATGATAACCGCCAGGTCCCAAGAATTGAAACTGTAGTAGATAAATCTGTTCATAGTGTGTTGGCTGAAATAGAAAAAGATGAACTTAGATCATTTTTAGTCATTGCCGTTGATAAATTAACAAAACAAGAACAACTGGTTATTGCTCTTTATTATTACGAAGAGTTGACCTTGAAAGAGATTGGTGAAGTGATGTCAATCTCCGAGTCAAGGGTTTCGCAAATCCACACCCGGGCGGTCATGAAACTTAATGGATTAGTGAAAGAGAAATTTTCAATGACCGGTTAATATTTTCGGGAGGGAGTTATGAATACTCCTATAGACCGCGTTGATCAAGCCCAACCGGGTGAGATTGTTAGAAGAGTTGAGAAGACGGATAAAGATAAAGACGAAAATAAAAATTCTTTTTCCAAAGCTCTTAAAAAGAAAATGAAAGAAGAGTTGGAACAAAAGAACAAGAAAAAACAGAAAGATATGGTTTTGATTAAGTCAGAAGAGAAAAACAACTTAGAAGAAGAAAACAATGAATCGGAATTAGAGAAAGATTCTGGTAATTCTTTAGATGACACAAAACCTGTTTCTGAAAATAAAATTGATATCAGAGCATAAACATTAGGAGCGTGAAAATGGAACTTTCACAAGACATATTGATTGAGGTTGGATTGAATGCATTGGGATATATAATCGTGTCGATTTTTTCGATAATGGTTTATTCAATGTTCAAGAGGCAAAATAAAACTATTACTAATGCAGAAAATAAACTTGCAATAAATGAAATCAATTCTGATAAAGGAAAAATATTAAAAAATAAAAATGTATCTGATAATGTAAACTTTATCAGTTTTGATACATCCCGTAATGCAAATAATATCGCCAACGAGGAAGCAAAAAATAATACTGCCAGACGGGATAGGTCTCAGATAATTCGAATTGCAAGAGAAATGATTAAAGCCGGTGCAAACGAAAAAAAAATCATGAGTTTGCTGCCGATTTCTGAAGCTGAATTAGCAATTTTAAATATGACAAACAAGTAATTAGATGGAGATATAAACAATGCCTAAAGACAGTCCTTTTTTCTTGACCCGAGTTGAGTGTCCGATTTGTAAAACAATCAATGAGTTTGAAACAATAAAGATGGGTGCTTATGTGGAAGAAGATCGGGATACTGATTTTTGTCCGATTGAAATAAAATGGCGATTCCCTCGTTATCAGGGCTCCCACCCTTTGACATATTTTACCGTAACTTGTAGTAATTGTTTTTACACCCGTGAATTTAATAACAATTACAAAGAGTGGAAGAATGACAGTCATTTTAGAACTTATAAATTGAAAACAATCAAAGCGAAGCATCTTGATCAGTTAGCAATTGCCGATTCAGTTTTAAAGCAGATGGGTACTATTGTAGATATTATTAAATATCCAAATGAATCAGCTATAGTCAAATTGCATTTGGCGATTTTTGATGAATTGCTGGCGGATCATCCATCTATGCTTGATTTAGGACGTTATTATATCAGGGTTGGATGGATGTTCAGATATCTTGATGGGGAAACTGTTTCAGATAGCCAGAATAATTTTCTTAACGGGCTTTTGGTGGAGTTAGAAAATAAATTTGGTTCTCTGTGGCAACATCAGAATAGTTCATCAGATTATACCAAGGCTATCTTAAATCAAGTAAATTCTCAATTGGAGCACGAGAGTTTATCTGTTGAAACAAAGTCCGAAATGTTGCCATTTAAAGAAAATTTTGAAAATATAATTTCCGGTATTGAAGACAAATTTGAATCTTGTTCAAATGAAATAAATAAATTAAGTGAACTCATGAACGAATATAAGTCCACTTTACTTGGTACTGATTCGACCGGTGGAACTTCTTTTGGTACATATTCAAGTTTATCACATTTTTTGTCAGAGATGAAGAAAAGTTGGCCGGAAATTGTAATAAATGAAAATGAAGCATTACGGAAAGCTATTCATTATTATATTCAAGCTCTCGAAGATGGACGTACTATCGGAAAAGGGAATCAACAAATACAAGCATCATTCCTGATTGCTGAACTTTCAAGAAGAGTTGGGGATTTTGATAATGCTAAACAGTATTTCAATAGCACTATTAAATATGGACAGGAGTTTGTCTATCAAAATAGACAAAATCCATCAAGAACAGCTTTAGCCAGAAAAATTCTTGAACTCGCAATTGAACAGGGTAAAATTAATCTGGAAGCATCAAAAAAAGTTTAGGAAGTATTGATTAAAGTGGAGTTAAAGTTACAAAAAATATCACAACCATTATTTCTAAGAGAAAAATTAGAAATCATTTACGGCGATGATGAGAACGCCGGAAAGTATATAACGCGAATTGAAGATTTTTTAAATGGTGATATTGTTGTGGATTCTCCTAAGTTTATTGGTGGGGATAAACTTCTCCATAATAATGCGGAAGTTAAAGTTTATATAACCAAAGAAGATGCCGCTTATCAATTTTTCTCTGTTATTGAAAAAATCCAGATAAATAATATTTCTGGTTATGTGCTTCATATTAGCAGTGATATTGAAAGAGTTCAAAGAAGAAGATTTGCAAGGGTAGAAATTTTTGAAGAAGTGCTTGTATCCAGACTTCCTGAAATTACTAAGAAAAATAAGATTTCTTTTGGTTTTTTAGATTGGAAAACATCGGTTACCCAAAATATAAGCGGTGCAGGTGTCCTTATTCGCTCTGAACAACAGATAATAGAAAACAACTTAATATTGCTAAATTTTGGACTTTTCCCTGAATTGAATCTTCCGAAAATAATAGCTGGTATTTGTCGTCGTTCAGAGATTAAAAATGAATCTTATCTTTGTGGCGTGGAATTTATTGAATCTGGTAATTTAGGGAAATTTATCAAACAACCGTTGTTGAAATGTTTGCCGGCATCAATCAAAAATTTTGATGCTCGAATTCAGAATAATTTGGTGAATTATCTGTTCCAACAGCAAATCAAACTCAGACAAAAAGGATTGATATAAAAAATGGTGAAAACTATTGAAAAAGAGATAAGTGGAAATCGTATTGATTCAAATATGCTTGATTTATCTTATTTAGTAGGAAGAGAAATATTTATCCTTTGTGATCAATTTACTGGTAAAAAGCTGTCAAGCAAAGTTATCATGATAAACGAAAAGAGATTGTCGCTTGACAGGGGTATGAATTCTGATTTTTTCGATCAGTTAGGTGATAATCAGGATGTCACTGTTTTTATCAAATATAAAGGTCAGGAAATATCTGTCGGGGCAAATCTTAAAAGAGCCCTAAACGGACAATGTACAATTATACTCGATAATAATATTATTCCTTTTACTAGAAGAAAATATCAAAGATTTACAATGTCAGATGATGCAAAATTAGCTGTTATTTCATCATCTATTACAGACCCAAAATTTACAGCCAAATTAAGCTGGAAAGAATCATCTATAATAAATGTTTCGTGTGGCGGTGTGATGTTATCAGTGTCAAGTTTACTTATGAAAGGCACAAAGGTCTTTTTAAATTTGCCATTACAGAATTTTTCACTGCCAAAACTAATTTTGGCGCAAGTTGTACATTGTTATCAAGAAAAAAATAACCGCTTTAGTGTCGGTATGGAATTTATAATCAACGAAGAAAAGAAAAATCATTTTAACCAACAATCTCTGGAATTGTTGCCGGCGGCTGTTTTAAAATTCAATAAAACGAAACGTTCAGAAATGAATGAAAAGCTGGTTTCATGGATGAAAAACAGAGATGATTTATCTGAAGGAGTTACAGATGAAAGCTGAGGACAAAACAAAATTTATCTCTGATGTTGACATGGTCGAGCAAAACGTAACCGTGAAGAAACCTTTTAAACTACAATCAGAAAATAGGCGGAGGTTTATTCGTTTGGAAATTTCTTCACCCATGTCACTTAATAGGGTGAAAGATATTTTTTCAAATTTTTGGCCCAGCGGTGATGAAATTATTATCAATGGTACGATTTTAAATATTTCTGCAAGTGGTTTATTAATAGATACAGATGAACCTCTTAATGAAGGCGATATTGTATCAATGCACTTTTCTCTTCAGGGTGTTGAGAATATTAATAAAGTTTTAGGTCTTGTGAAGAGAACAGATTATCAGGATGATATCACAATTGCCGGAATTCAATTTGTGACTAAAGATGATTTGCAGGATAGATTATCTGATGGTGAGATTGAAATGCTGGATGATGATTTTTGTGAATTTGGAAGTTCAGTAAAATATTTATTGAATAGATATATCGAAAAGAGAGCGTTAAATTAATATTATGTTATTTAAATTTATAAAAACTCTAACAATCCCATTAATATTGGTAAGTTTGGCGGTGCAGGCGAGCCCATTGAGACAGCGAAGAGTTGTTATTCATGTTAACTCTCCCGATGTAATCTGGAAAAACTCAGAACTTGACAAAAAAATGGAAATTGCACTTAGTCGTTCTGAAGAATTTTCTGTAATTCTTTCGAATAATCAAACCAACCAACCAAGATTTCCCAAAGATCATTACAATTTGGAAAATTTGATTAATTGGGGAGCAGAATTGGGCGGACAATATTTACTCGTAGTGGATATTTTTGATGAACGTATTGAAAGAAATAAGATTTTTAGCATCCCTTTAATAATGCAAAGATATAAAACATCGGGTATTATCGAAGGTGAAATCAGGTTTATTGATATTGCCCGAAATAAACTTCTAAATGCGTCACCATTATATGTAGAAATTGATGGTCCTGCAAGATTACAAGCTTGGGTGGATGATGATATAAATGATGCTGATTTGCATATAAAACCCTCAGGGAAAATTGCATTTTTGAATTCTTTGGAACAAGAGACTGCTTTGGAATTAGTGAAAATTATTAAGAAATTTACTAACAGTCGAAATTAATTGATGAATGATAGCAATAAAAATAAAAGCGTTAAGCTGATTAATCAGGTCGAATATTTGAATGAAGAAGTCAAAACTATGGCTTTAAATCTGGCAATTTATTTAGCTAAAGCTAAAAATAATTCAAAAGAACTAAAGCGAATGGAGCCTGATTTTATTAGATTAGTTAACGGAACAGTGAAAGTAGTTCAGGAGATCACTCGTATCTTAAATGCCGCCAATAACTTAAATGAATTGAAGCCAGATATGAATAAATCGCCGAGTGGACGAGATCAGGTGGAAATTAGATTACATGCAATTTTGGATCAATGTTGGAAATTGAATAAAAGTTTAAGCGATTTGGTCGCCTGTAAAGATAAAATATGACAAAATGATATGTGGAATAAACTCTAATTATATAAAGGATTATTCCGATGTGTATTAAAGTAGTATTAGAATATGAGATTTTGTGGAAAATTGACTGGTATCAAAATTTATAGAAAAATGAGCCTCTTATGTTAAATGAAAATGTCGAAAAATTTGCTCAATTTATAAAAGCTAAAGAAAAACCTTATAATGTATTAATTGTAGATGATGAAAAATGGGTGAGGGAAACTTTTCGGGAGTTTTGTGAATTAGTAGATGATTTTAAAGTCGAAATGGCTTCCGGTGGACAAGATGCTTTAAATAAAATAAAAAATAATCATTATGATTTGGTAACTGTTGATTTAATTATGCCGGAAATGTCCGGTCTTGATTTGTTAACTGAAATCAAACAAATATTTCCCAGACTTCCAGTTATCGTTATAACAGGAAATGCAACCGAGAAGTTGGTAAATGAAGCGGGGATTTCGGGTGCTAGTAATGTTATATATAAACCGGTAAGTATTGATACGTTCTTTAAAGAAATAATGGTGTCTTTCAAATGACAAATTATGATGATAAGTCTTCTATCCTCATTGTTGATGATGATGTAACTACCAGGGAAATGATATCCAAAATTCTTTCCCTAAACGGCTATCAGGTTGTTCTTGCTTCTGATGGATTTGAAGTTTTAAGTATATTAAAGCAGAATAACATTAATATTGTAATTACTGATATGAAAATGCCGGAAATGGATGGGATGGAACTAATAGGGTTAATTAGAAAAAGTTACCCTGACATTAAAATTATTGTCATGACCGCCTTTGGCGATATTTATACGATTAAAGATGCAATGATGAAGGGTGCTGATGAATATGTGTCAAAACCATTTAATAGTTGTGAAATAAACATGGTAATAGAAAGAGTTTATTGGAGTACAACTCCTCAAAAAAATAAAGATTTAAATATCTTTTAGGATTTAAGATGGCAATTCAGGATATTCAAAATAAATCTTCACAAGCTACTTCAAATATTAAAGTAACAATTGCAAAAGATAATATGTCTGCAACGGTTCTAATAAAGTCAAGTACCGCAGAAGGTTTTATGCCATCGGTAGATGAAATTATTAAGCAATTAACAGAAGCAAAAATTGTATATGGTATTGATAAGAGGTCGATAGAAAAAATAGTTAGCGAAAAAATTTGCAATCAACCAGTTAATGTAGCTTCAGGGAAAAAGCCGACAAGAGGTAGCTCTGCCAAATTTCAGTATAATTTTGATACTCAACAAGATTTAAAGCCCAAGGAAGATGACAAAGGAAATATTGACTACAAAGATATTAACTTTATTCAAAATGTTGGTAAAGGTGGTGTTTTGGCTACTAAAGTTCCGCCTCAACCCGGACAACCTGGTATAACAGTTCGCGGAAAAGAACTCTCAGGACCAATTGGAAAAGATATACCATTTAAAAACGGTGCAAATACTACTGTCTCAGATGATGGACTAACTTTGACTGCTTCCTGTGATGGTGCTATCTTATTCACTCATGGGAAAATATCAGTTAATGATGTAACAAAGATATCAGGAGATGTCGATTTTAATACTGGCAACATAGATTCAAAAGGGTCAGTTCAGATAGGCGGTTCTGTTAAGGCTGGATTTATAATCAAAACTGACGGGGATGTTGAAATCTCCGGAAACGTGGAAGATTGTAAGATATATTCAAAAGGGAATATAATGATTAAAGGGGGAATTATCGGCAAAGGTGATGGAGAAATTGTTGCCGTCGGTGACATTACTTTCAAATTTGCCGAAGGGATGAAAATACTCTCAAAAAGTAATATCTATGCCGGAGATGAAATTATTAATTGTAAAATTACTGCCAATAATGAAATTACTGTTAAAAGTAAAACTGGTAAGATAATTGGCGGTGATATTAAAGCACGTAAATTAATAAGAGCCGCCGATATTGGCTCCGATGCAGGTACAGCTACTGTTATTAGAGTTGCTCATGATACTAAATTGATGAGCCGATATACTGAGATTCAAAAAGAGTTGATTCGCTTAGATGAAGATAAAAAGAAAATTAAAGAAGCCTTAGGTAATTTATACCGATTGGAAATTGACAATAAATTATCAGAAAAACAGAAGGCAGTTCTGGTGAAATTTGAAGATTTCAAAAAGGAACTTCCTCAAGAAATAGAAGATTTAGAAAACGAAAAAAAAGAAGTAGAAGAAGAGCTTGCTGAAATGCTCGATGCAAGAATTATTGTTGAGAGAAAACTGTATTCTGGAGTAAAGGCTTATTTTGGGATCGTTTATTTGGAAGTTGTTGATGACCGTGAAATATGTGAGTTGTCCAGCGATGGCAATAAAGTGCATATAAGTGCTTATCATAAATAGCAATAGAAGTTCAAAAAATATCTTGATATTATTTCTAAAAGATTTATAATTCTATCACAAATTATTTTAAGACGGAGAGATGGCCGAGCGGCTGAAGGCGGCGGATTGCTAATCCGTTATAGGGTTATTTGCTCTATCCAGGGTTCGAATCCCTGTCTCTCCGCTTTATTATTTTCTAACAATTATATCTCTTATATACTAATAAGTTATTGATAAATGCCCCTGATCTCATACAAAAATTTAAGAAAACCTGGACCTGTTTTCGGGCTTGTTGAGGAACCTCGTTCGCAGGTATGACACTGGTGAAGTCTATTTGATTTTCAACCCCAAACAAGTTTGAGGTTGTCACCCGACACCAAATCTGTCATTCCTGTGAAAGGGATTGTTGATAAAGTCTTATTTCAGTTGTGTTGGATCCTGATTCACCGAAGGTGGATTGTGACCCTACACTTAAGTAGTTGTAATTAAAGAGGGATAGGTCACAAAAATCTATTCAATCCATCGAGGGGTAAATGGTCCACACATAGGCCCAATAAAATCACAACCGTAGGAGGGTTCTGCCCGAATGAAAGTTTGCCTCAGCCATGATGATATTTTGATATTCAACCTGGCTTGTAATATAATGAATTTGTGATACCAAAACTTCGTTTCATACGTTATAATATTAGTGCAATTATAGTTATTTATTAAACAGCCAATGACTGTAATTAAGCAGTCAATGACTGTCGGCACAAGCCGATAATTAATGTGATAAAGGAAATATCATGTCGCAATTTATTGAACCAAAAATATCCGATAATGCTCTTACCGTACTTAAACGAAGATATCTCATCAGGGACAAACAGGGCAGAACCATAGAAACTGTCAAAGAATTGTTTTTGCGGGTAGCTAATTTTATTGCCGATGCTGACAAAAATTACGGAGCTGACCAATCCCAAATAGAGCAGACTGCCGGAAAATTTTACAATATGATGGCAGAGCTTGATTTCATGCCCAACTCACCTACGCTTATGAATGCCGGAAAAGATTTGGGACAATTATCAGCCTGTTTTGTTCTTCCGGTTGGGGATTCAATGGAAGAAATTTTCGAAACCAACAAAGATGCCGCTTTAATTCACAAAACCGGCGGGGGGACCGGATTTTCATTTTCGCGTCTTCGTCCTAAAGATTCAATAGTCGCTTCAACATCGGGGGTAGCATCCGGTCCGGTTTCATTTATGAAAGTTTTTAATGCTTCTACCGAAGCCGTCAAACAGGGTGGGACCAGACGCGGAGCAAATATGGGTGTACTCAGAGTTGACCATCCGGATATTTTAGAATTTATATCCTGCAAAGATAACACCGACGAACTTAAAAATTTCAATATTTCTGTTGCCATAACAGATTCTTTTATGAAAGCGTTCAAAAACAAAACCGATTTTCCATTAATAGATCCATGTACCGGAGAGGTGCATACTATTGAAAGCGATGGCAACAAAATTGAGATACGAATAAATGCCGAAGAACTATTTGATGAAATTGTTGAGCATGCATGGCAAACCGGAGAGCCTGGTTTAATTTTTATTGACCGGATGAACGAGCTTAACCCAACCTATCCAACCGAGACAATCGAAGCTACCAATCCGTGCGGAGAACAGCCGTTATCCCCTTATGATTCCTGTAATTTAGGTTCAGTAAATCTGGGGAGATTTGTGAAAGAAAAATTGCCGGATAATTATTCATCGGCTGACCCATCTGAGGGAATTGACTGGGTAAGATTGGGGAAAATTATAAGAGACAGTGTGCATTTTCTAGATAATGTTATTGATCAAAACAAATACCCGCTTGAGAAGATTAAGAAACAGACTTTAAAAAACCGTCGTATCGGATTAGGTGTTATGGGGTGGGCGGATATGCTGGTAAAATTAAAAGTTCCATACAATTCTCAAGTTGCGTTTGAGTTGGCAGAAAAAGTTATGGAGTTTGTGAAATTCGAAGCTCGTAAACATTCTTCGGAATTGGCTAAAACCAGAGGGAAATTCCCTAATTGGGAAAATTCTGTTTTTGCCAAAGAAAATATTGCCATGCGTAATTGTGCCTTAACAACTATTGCGCCCACAGGAACAATTTCAATTATTGCCGGATGTTCATCAGGAATAGAACCTTATTATGCTATTGCGTTTGAGAGAAATGTTCTTGATGGAAGCAAACTAACAGAGCTGAACCAAATCTTTGAAAAATCTGCTCGCAGTGGAAATTTTTATTCTGACATTCTGGTTAAGAAAATTAAGCAATCACGCAGTTTAAAAGATATTGATGAAATCCCAAATAATGTAAAGGCTGTTTTTTTAACATCGTTTGATATAAATCCGCAAGAACATATTATGATGCAGGCGATGTTTCAAAAACATTGTGATTCATCGGTATCAAAAACTATTAATCTTCCGGAAGCTGCAACAGTTGCTGATGTTAAAACTGCTTATATTAGTGCTTATGAAAACGGTTGTAAAGGGGTTACTGTTTACCGTGATAAATCTCGCCCTGAGCAGGTTCTTACTACCGGAGAAATATCTGTTACCGAAAGTTCAAAATTGAAAATTGATAATCGCCCGACAATACTTTCTGGATTTACAGAGAAAATAAAAACTGGCTATGGTAATTTATATGTTACGGTAAATTTGAGAAATGGGATTCCGTTTGAAGTTTTTGCTCATATAGGCAAATCCGGTTATTCTACTATGGCAGATACCGAAGGGATTTGCCGCCTGATTTCATTAGCCCTTCGAGCCGGGGTAGATGTAAAACAAATCATCCGACAACTTCGTGGTATAGGTGGCTCTTCGCAAATTTATTCTCAAGGATCAAAAATCTCTTCGATACCCGATGCAATTGCTCAGATTTTGCACAGACATTTTGAAAAAGATATGGATAATAAAGAATTTAATCCAAATGACAAAATTGAGATGTGTCCTGAATGCTCAGGAAATATGATTTTTTCATCCGGTTGTTTTTCATGTCAATTTTGTGGTTATTCAAACTGTTAAAATTGCCGATAATTACAAGAAGGCTTGAGAAATCTTTTTTAAGATAGGTAAATTGTTATGAGTGATTTTATACCTGCTGGTAGAACATCGATGGTCAAAAAAGGAGGGATAACTGTTCAGATTCAAACTGAATATGCTGTCAGACCCTATCCAAGAATAACAACTACTATTTTGAATAGCGGGAAAGTTATTCATAAAATCGAAAAGAAATTAGACCAGCCTATTCAATCTATCAAAGAACAAAATCAGATAGAAGATTTTATTGTCCACCAGCATAGCGAAGTAATGGCTACGATCAATAAGGGAAGTGATAGGAAAAGCGAATCTCATTCTGATATTAAATCCTCAACGCAGGATGAAAAAGTTGTCGAAGAAATAAAAGAAACAGCTCCTCCGGTTGTAGAAAATGACAATCGCTCTACTTTAGATAAACTGAAATCAATTTCTGGTGTTCAGCAAGTTTATAATCTTGACAATAATGGTAATTTTATTGGTCTGAACGATGCTGACGATTTTGAGAACAAGTTTTCTAAGATATTTAAAAATTTAAAAGAAGTGATGGATGTTTTTATGCTTATGCCTGGTTCAGAGCATCGGGAAAAAGGTGTCTATGAACTGATGCATGACACACTTTATTTTGTTTCAAATGGGGATGAATGCTTTTTTATCTCGATTCGCAGAACGGACGGAACCACTATCTATGAAAAAGCAATAAAACAAGCTTTGATTAACCCCGGAGAACTTAGTTTTGGATAAGTAGGTTAAAATATATTGTATTATAGAAAAACCCGCCAGTAGCGGGTTTTTTTATTTTTGGGAGAGAGAATAATGTATTTGATAAACTCCTCAATAAATACGTTAAAGGGTTTTTACAGTTACTCGTTGTGTTTTGTTTCGCTACCGCTAAGCGGATCACGGCGTTAACGCAACAACATAG
>QNAD01000016.1 GCA_003641345.1 Candidatus Zixiibacteriota bacterium
CATGGGTGGCAACCCCAAATTTATTTGGGGTTGAAGTACCACGTGTTCAAACACCCCCAAACAAGTTTGAGGGTGGCACCCGGAGTCATGGGTGGCAACCCCAAATTTATTTGGGGTTGAAGTGCCACGTGTTCAAGCACCCCCAAACAAGTTTGAGGGTGGCACCCGGCGTTCGGTAACGAGTATTTGGGGTTGAAGTACCACATGTTCAAGCACCCCCAAACAAGTTTGAGGGTGGCACCCGGCGTTCGGTAGCGGGTATTTTGGAGTTGAAGTACCACCCAGCGTTCGGTAATGGGTACCCCAATGTTCAAGAGCCACAATTTTTAGGGTGATGAGGGAAGAAACGAAATGAGGTTGAATGCGATTGAATGAGCTTGAAAGATACGGTATCCCCAAGCGGATAATTAAGATTTGGCAGAAACGCCAGGGGGATTCTATGCTTCCGGTGCAAAGCAAAGCTGTTCGCAAAGGGCTTCTTGGTAAGCAATATGATAATCGGCATGAGCCGGTTAGTATGCTTATTGCCGCTCCAACATCATCGGGTAAATCATTCTGTGCTGAGTTAGCGGCGATGAAAGCTCTAACTATGCGTAAAAGAGTAATTATGCTTTTTCCGCTTAAATCTCTGGCTGAACAGAAATATCAGCTTTTTTCCGAAACTTATGCTTTGCTGGGGATCAAATGTCTTATTGTAACCGGTGACTATCCGGAAAATGATCAGGCTTTTACGCGTGGTAATTATCAGATAGCGGTGGCAATTTATGAGAAATTTGATCAGTTGCTGACATCATCGATGGATACTCTTAAGAATATCGGTTTGGTTGTGGTTGATGAAATTCAGACTATTAGTGAACCGGGAAGAGGGGCTATTCTCGAAAGGTTATTAACAAAAATAAAAGCCTCGGTTTATAGCCCATCGTTGGTTGGTTTGTCAGCTGTGATTGGTTGTGATGATAATGATAATAATCCAGCTGTTGCAGAGTCTCTTTCGGAGTGGTTGCAGGCAACTTTAGTTGAGGAGAGTATTCGCCCAGTGGACCTTATCAGGGGAATAGCCGCTGAGGGAACTTTTAAGTATCGTTCGTATAATAATCATCTTGATGGCAGCGAACCATATATGTCACTTGAATCAGGGGTTGGAGATGGTCTGTTTAATTCTTTTATAAATCAGGTTAAAAACAGCAACGGGTCAACGTTAATTTTTTTGAAGTCCCGTATGGATACGGTCAACTTTGCTTTTCGATTAGCGTCGTCGGTTGATTGGAAAGGAGCAACTCAGGCAATAGCCAAATTGGGAGACGAAGAGCCATCGTATCTAATTCGTTCTCTTTGCCAGGTTATGAGTAAAGGGGTAGCTTTTCATAATTCTGACCTGTCGCAAAAACAAAGATTTATAATAGAGGAAGCCTTTAAGAATAAATCAATTAGGGCGATAATCTCAACTACTACTTTAGCGATGGGAGTGAATCTTCCGATTGATACAGTTTATCTTGAGACTGTCAAATATGTTTCGGGGAAGTACAATGATAAGCCCTCGCTTGTTCCGGTCAGTCGTTCTGAGTTTGAAAATATGACAGGTCGTGCCGGAAGACTTTTAAATGGGCAGAGCAATAACCCTGGTCGGGCAATTGTGTTGGCGGAAAATTCTTTTGATCGGGATATTCTATGGGAGAATTATATTGCAGGAAATTATGTGGAATCTTTTCGGTCTGTTTTTAGAACTATGCCGTTGATTGACTGGATTCTTAATATGTTGGTGACTTCTTTGGCTGACAGTTTGGATTCTTTGTTTTTTCTTTATCAAAACACCTTACATGCTCAAATAGAAAAAAGTAAAGCACTCAATCATTTTGATTTTGATGAAGCTGTTCAGCTTTTGATTGACAATGATTTGGTTAAAAAAGGAGAGGATGACAGCCGAAAAATTTTAATTCCCACTTCCACAGGCAAGGTGACGGCTTTGGTTGGTTTGTCGGTACTGGAGACAGTTTATTATTTAAAAAAATTAAAAATCGGTTACCCTGATAATTTGGCAAGCTGGATGACATTGGCATTAAGTGGACCGGGCTGGAAACTTCCTCCGGCTATTTTATCTCAGGCAGAGTTTATCGGTAATGAACCGCTTAAAATACTTTATCGTTTTTATGATGATCTAATTCCGGATGTTTCTCGCTTGGTTTCAAGTCGGTTTGAAAATGAGCCTTTGACCTATCGGGGAGCGGCTTCGTTAAAGGCGGTTCTTCTTCTTTGCGACTGGTGTCATTTGGTGCCGGTACGGGGGATTGAGGAGAGATTTCAGGTTCATTTGGGGCAAATTCTGAATTTGGCTGAAACAGTTTCTTATCTGATATCTGCTTTGAGTCGGCTTATAGAAGTGACCAATAGAAATTTATCTTATAAAGACGAGTTATGGCAGTATCAGTTTTCTCTTCGTCATGGACTTCCGCTTAAATGGTGCCAATGGTACGCTTGTTTTGGGCGAACTTTAAATAGAAATGACTATGTCAATTTGTCTGAGTTGGGGATAGATGAGTTATCTGAGTTATGTAACCTTTCTCAGGACGAGAAAAAAAGAATATTTAAGGAGAAATCTAAGTTGAGGTTAATCAACGAGAAAATAGAAACAATTAAAGAGGAGGTTGAGATGAGTGCAAGTTCTTTAACCGTAGAGGCAGGAATCAAAGGGAACGGGGCAGTTTTATTTGGAAAGCCGGAATTAGTCGAAATTGATGGTAGTTATGAACGGGAACGATATTTAGTTAAGATTAATGGCTTTCCGGTACGACTTACGGGAAAATCATTTAAGTATTTTGCCAAATTGGCTTTTGCTCGATTTAAAGGAGGTTCAGGGTGGATTTACAAGGAGGATATTGAAGTTGGTTTCAACCAAGCTCGCTATTTATACCGTATGAAAAATGAGATGGCGGCTGGTTTGAATATGGATTGGCAGGTTATTGAAAATAATAGATTAGGTTATTATCGGCTTAATGTGGAGCCGTCGAAGATTATAATAAACTATGATAATCTTAGAGGCCACCCTGATTATGAAATACAAGCTATGGTGGCTAATCAGTCCAAGCCAGAACAATCGAAAAAAACAATTAAACCACTATCAATGCCAATTTCAGACGATTTGAGAAGTAATCCCAGTTTGTAGGTTTGTTGAAAAAAACAATTTGCAGTTGTGTCGGGTCCTAATTCACCAAAGGTGGATTGTGACCCGCCGTAATATTCTATTAGACTTTTTCAATATGCCCTGTTTATAACAAACAGGGATTTTTATTCAGGAATAGGAATAAATAAAAATTGTTTAAATAAGGGTAATTATTGCTATAATTTAACGTAAATAAAAAAAGAAATTGATTTGTTCTATGGAAATAGGTTCTTTGACCGATAAGATATAAATAACAGTTATGATAAAAAAAACAAGACATAGACTGCCGATTTTGGCAACTGATAAAGTTGAAGAATATCCGGTTCTGCCTCTTAAAACAGGGGTACTTTTTCCGGGGATGATGTTAACTTTACAGGTTGGGCAACCGACTAATTTGAAACTTTTGGAAAATAGGTCAGGTAAAGAGAAAGAGTTCATAGCCGCCTATTCGCCATCAAATAAAGAATTAAGCGAAGTCGGAGTTGTTGCTATTGTAAGAGATAAAAGAAAAGTATCCGGCGAAGTTTTACATGTTACAATAGAAGGTATCAAACGAGTTAGTTTGGATAATATAACTCAAGAAGAACCATTTATTAAAGCAACCTTCAATAGATTACAATCACAAGTAGGATTACCAAAGAATATCAATCAGAGAATAGATGAAATTATTGAATTGATTAAAGAGATTATCAGGTTGGATTCGACTTATTCTCCCGAATTGCTTAATGTAATTGAAATGCATAAAGAAGATCCTTCATGTTTTGTTGATGCGGTTGCGGCTAATTTACGCTTACCTTTACAGGTAACGCAAAGTATTCTTGAAAGTGTAAACTTAAAGCTAAGGTTTGATAAACTGTTTGACGCACTCAGTCAGGAAATGAAACGTACGGCAATTATCCATAAAATAGACAGCAATGCTCTGGTTTCACTTGAGGATGAACAGGAAAAACATTTTCTGCGGTTGAAACTGCTTGAGATTAAAAAACAGCTGGGTGATGATTATATCGAAGAAAAAGAAGCATCTCGGATAAAAAACCTTATCAAGCAGAATAGTAATTTGCCGGATGATGTAGTTTCTCGGGCGACAATCGAAGCTGATCGGTTGAGCCAGCTTTCAACTGCTTCGGCTGAATATGGGGTTACCAAAAATTATCTTGATTGGCTTCTGGATTTGCCTTGGGGAAAATGCTCTCAGGAAACATATGACATCAGTGATGTGGAAAAAATATTAAATAAATTATATTTTGGTCCTAAAAGCATAAAAGAACAGATTCTGCAAAGATTATCTGTGAGGAAATTATTGGGCGGAATGAATGAAGGTGCAAATCTTTGTTTGGTCGGAGCACATGGCACAGGTAAGGCATCTTTGGCTAAAGCTATTGCTAAAGCTTTAGGCAAAGAATTCATAAGGATATCTGCTGGCGGGATAAATGAAGTTTCCGAACTGAAGGGAATGCCTCGTACTTTTTTGGGAGCTATGCCTGGGAAAATTATTAGAACATTACGAAATTACGGTTCATGTGATCCTGTGATTCTTATTGAAGATATAGATTATTTTAATCTTGAAAATGATTCTTCGGTAAACATGGCTTTACTTGATGTGATTGATACAAGAAGAAATTCACGGTTTTTAGATAATTACTTAGGTGTTCCGTTTGATTTAAGTAAAGTCTTTTTTATCTGTTCCGTGAGATCTTATGAAGAAATTCCTGAACAATTTATTGAAAAATTAGAGATACTTGAATTCCCCGGCTATATAGAACGGGAAAAAATTGCTATTGCAAAAAGATATATTATTCCAAATCTTCTAAAAAAACACGGTATTTTAAAATCAGAATTAAAATATACTGAAAAAATACTTTCAAAAATAATCAATAATTATACACTTGAAGCTGGATTGTCAGGATTTTCTCAACAAATGGAGAAAATTTTCAGAAAAATTGCTTTACAAAAAGCAGAAAAAGGGAAATCAACCTGGAGAATTTCTGAAAAGAATATTGATACATTTCTTGGACCATCAGTATTCATTCCGGAAAAACCAGACAATCAACCTGAGATAGGTTCTGCGGTAGGATTGGCTTGGACCGGAAGCGGCGGGGAACTTATGTTTATTGAAGGCCTCAAGATGAAGGGTGATGGCCAAATATTTACTACCGGTTCATTAGGCGAAGTAATGCGGGAATCTATACAAGCGGCATTTTCTTATGTGCGGTCAAAAGCGGATATGCTTGGTATAGACAACAATGATTTTAATGAATTTGATATTCATGTCCATTTTCCTTCAGGGGCAGTACCTAAAGATGGGCCATCGGCAGGGATTTCCATTTGTTTAGTGATTGCCTCAATTATGTCTGAACGGCCTATCAGGAATGATGTTGCTATGACTGGAGAAATAACATTGCGGGGTAAAGTTTTGCCGGTTGGTGGCGTTAAAGAAAAAATCTCAGCGGCTTTTAGAAGTGGGATATATCATATTGCCATGCCTAAAGAGAATAAAAAAGACTTAAATGAACTTCCTAAAGAAATAATCCGTAAAACCAAATTTACATTTATCGAACGGGTCGATGAGCTGTTTGAGATTTGCCTTCTTGACTTTACTCCATCCGCCTTTACTTTAGAAAAAGTATTTGCCGAAGAAATTGCAAAAGCAAAAAAGGAAAGCCGTAGAATTAAGAAGAAAACTAAAACCAAATCAAAAGTTGCTCAAAAAAGAAAATAAATTTATATTTTCTTATTAAATTTAAATCATTCAATAATAATCACATTACAATTAATAGATAGATATTAGTCTTTTGTCTTGACATCGCATGCATTATGTATATATTTTAATACAGAGGACGGTAATTACTTATCGCTAAATACTGTAATATAAAAAGACCATTTGATGTAAAATGTATATGAATATAATTATCTTGGTTTTGTATCCAATGTTTTCTGTTTAATGATTGAATAAAAAATAAATTGTCAATATGCATGGAGGCTTAAATGAAATTTAAACTGATAGGAATGGTTTTATTCCTTTTGTTGCCTTTTGTTGCAACAGCTCAGAATGGTCTGTACACGATTGACCATATTGATGGTCTTTGGAATACGGATACTTTATCGATTAACACTCCGGTTGTGTTTCATATTCGTACCAACAATAATTCACCAGTAAACATTACAGGTCAAACCAATGGCTTTCAGATTTATTCTGATGATGGTGCTATATGGGATACAACTATTGCTGCGGAAACCGGAGCAATTGATGCTACAATGTTTGAGCAGACATTTATTAATTGGTTTAGTATAGATGGTGCTGGTGCGGATACTGTAGGTTTTGGCGGTTTTAAATTATTTACGATAGGGATACCCGTAGGATTTAATGAAATTACTTATACTATTACAATTGGACCGATTGATGCTTCCAATCATAAAAAAACAATCTGTATTGATTCATCTTATTATCCGCCGGCAAGTGCCTGGACTTGGGCGAGTTTTGAGGGAGAATTTTACCCTGACTGGGGTGGTCCATATTGTTTTACTATTTTTGACCCGTCAGCACCAGAAGTTTCTAATTTGATTTTATCTGATGAAACTTTAGATTTTTATGGTGTTGCAGGAGGAGAGATTCCATCGGCACAACAGTTGACTATAAGTTCCGATGGCGAACCGCTCTTTTTTACTTTAACAGAAAATGCCGATTGGCTAGTTTTATCTCCAACACAAGGAACAACAGTTGACAATATTAACGTATTGGTAAATACAATAGGATTGACAGCAGGTTCATATTCTGAGACGATTGTAGTTACTTCATCTACAGCGGATAATTCGCCACAGGAAGTGGTTGTAAATCTTGTTATGGAGGAGCCACCGCCTCAAATATCAGTTAGCGATAATCAGTTTTTCTTTAATGCTGTGCAAGGTGAATCTAATCCACCTTCAAAGACTCTGACTATAACAAATGGTGGAGGGAGCAGTTTGAATTGGTCTATTACTAATAGTGAGAGTTGGTTGTCTCTTTCGCCTCTGGCTGGTGTAGATTCAAATGATGTTACGATTTCAATTGATATTACAGGGTTAACTTTTGGAGATTATGAAGATACAATCACGATTTCTGATCCTTTAGCTGTTAATAATCCGGTAAAGATACCAATTTTTTTGGGTGTTGGTTCTGATTTACCTATAATTCAGGTTTTGGATACTTTTAATTATGTCAATGTCCCTGCTCCAACTTCTTCGATTCCACCGTGGACAATAACAATACAAAATGGAGGAGCAGGAGCTTTTAATTTTTGGTTAGAGGAAGATTCTCCCAGAATATTAACTATGACTCCTTCATCAGGAGTATCACCGCAGTCGGTAGAAATCGGATTTAAAGTAAATTCAGGTTCTGCGGGTGATAATTTTTCGGATACTGTTTGGGTATATTCCAATGAAGCGATTAATTCGCCGGTTCCGGTTATATTTCTCCTTCATTTTACAGAACATCCGGCTACAATACGGTTAAGTCGTGATACCGTACCGGTATTTCTTTTTGAATGCGATAATGGGGCGGAGAATGAACTGCCATCGGAGAATTTCGTAGTGGATAATATTGGTGGAGATGATCCAATGTATTATAAACTTCATTATGAGTCAGATTTATTTACATTAAGCTCCGATTCAGGTATAGCTCCTCAGTTGATAACTCTATCAGCAATTTATAATGATTATCCGATTGGTACTTATCTTGATACAATTGTTTGTGAAGGCATTAATTCAATAAATAGATTTGATACGTTGATTGTCAAATATAACATTATATCAGGTTTGTCTGACCCGGAAATATGGATGTCTAAACAAGGCTTTGTTGTACCGGTGCAGGAAAATTCCGGACCGACTTTCCCTCTTTCATTTGAAATAAGAAATGCAGTAGGCGGATGTATGGAATGGGAAATTCAAGAACATGTTTCATGGTTATTTCCATCGGTAACATTAGGAAATGTTCCTACCTCGTTGAATCTTGGAGTTAACCCGGGTGGATTGACAATGGGGTTTTATCAGGATTCTTTGTATGTTGTAGCACCTGATGCAACTAATTCACCTGATTTACTCTTACTAATACTTAAAGTATGGCGTTTCCATGGTGATTGGGATTATGATGGCGATGTACATATAATTGATTTGATTGCTAATGTTAATTACCTTTTTCATGAAGGACCTGATCCTAAGCCGGAACGGATTGTTGGCGATTTGAATTGTGATAGACTAATCACGGTAAGTGATTTAACTTATATGGTTGCATATTTATTCGAACAGGGTCCGATACCTTGTGGTAATCCTTATTAACTATATTTTACTGTAAATTACAAATCCCCCAAATTAAATTGGGGGATTTCTTATTTATAACTCCAACCACATTTATTAGCAATTTAAACATTCTTATTGACAGAATGCATTTCCTGCGTTTTTGTTTATCTTCTTGACAAATTACAACTTTCACATAACTTATCATAAAGTACTAACTTAAGTTATATTATTCACCATATTAATTATCTTCGGGTATAACCCGACAATATTGTTGGAGGAAAAATGACAAATTATTTTAATTCTCGTATTATTTTTGTGTCAATTATAATAATTATTGCTTTGGCTATATCTGCTGTTGGTATAGATTCTGACAATATTGATAATGATATAAGAGATTGGACTAAAGCGACCCCCTCTGAGATTCATCAGGAGATGTGGAAGCATAAGGTTGAAGCTTTAGAAAAATATTTTGAACATCAAGAAGCTCAAAAATTGGAGAAAGCTTCTTTTGATCAAGTAAATTATGACATGAAATTTTACGATATCAATATCAGAGTTGATGATACTACGGAAATTTTATATGGGATCGTGAAGTTTGTTGCGGAAGCTGTTGAAAATGGAGTGGAAGCGGTTGATGTTGACTTTTATGATAATATGACTATAGATTCAATAGTTGCTTCAGGCGGTCAACTATCCTATACCAGATCAAATAATGTTGTTACGATTACTTTAGACCAAACATATAATGAAACCGAGCAATTTGAATTTGATTTTTATTATCATGGTCATCCAACTGAAGGTGGTTTGCAGGCGTTTTCATTTAGTCTTCGTTATGGTTATAAAGTTATGGCTTCTTTGAGTGAACCTTATTCAGCTCGCACCTGGTGGCCCTGTAAAGATAGAATGGACGATAAAGCTGACTCATTCAATATAGCAGTTACAATTGACACTCTTTATTATTGTGGTTCCAATGGTACTTTGGATTCTGTCGTTGCCGATGGTAGTAATGTCCATACATTTTATTATCGGGTTCGTTATCCTATGGTAACATATCTTTTTTCACTGGCAATAAGTAAATATACGGTTTGGGAAGATGAATGGGTTTATAATGACGGTTTGGATACTATGCCTATAGTTCATGCTGTTTATCCAGATAGATATACTTATTCATTGGACAAATACGATGTAACCCCTCAGGCTATATCTGTTTATTCAAGTCAATATGGATTGTATCCATTTTCTGAAGAGAAATACGGTCATGCTAACTTCGAATGGGGAGGAGGCATGGAACATCAGACGATGACTTCTATGACCGGAGGTACTTTTGGATTTTCAGAGCCTGTGATAATTCATGAATTAGCTCATCAATGGTTCGGGGATTATATAACTTGTAATAACTGGTCTGATATTTGGCTTAATGAAGGATGGGCATCCTACTCAGAAGCTTTATTCTATCAAGTTACTGAAGGTTGGGAGTCGTATCATTCCTATATGGCTGGCATGAAATATACCAATGGCGGGACAATTTATATTAGTGACACAACCGATGTATGGAATATTTTCGGTTTAATAGTTTATGATAAAGGAGCATGGGTTTGTCATATGCTTCGAGGGATTTTAGGCGATTCTTTATTTTTTGAAGGAATAAATGCTTATTATAATTCTCAGTATCAAAATGCTTCAGCTACAACTGAACAATTTCGTGATGTTTTTGAGAATGCAACCGGAGTGGAGCTGGATTGGTTCTTTGAGGATTGGATTTATGGTGAATTTTATCCCAATTATAGATTTTCGTATTGGACAGAACCATCTGATACTTCCGGGTACGAGGTTTATTTGTATGTCAGACAGTCACAATATTCGGAGCCGAATAATTTTAGGATGCCTATAGATTTTAATTTTAACTATTTAGATGCAACTAATGATACTTTGGTGTTTTTTAACGACCAAAAAAGGCAATTGTTTAAGTCGAATCATCCAGAATCGATAATTTCAATTGAAATAGACCCATCGGAATGGATATTGAAAAATGCTTTCCAGGAAACATGGACGATGCACATCATTACATTTGACGGAGAATTAAAAAACGGGGAACAAGCAGAACCGTATTTGGATACAATTGAAGTAAGAGGCAATGGCGGTTTATACAGCTATGAAGTTACAAGCGGAAGTTTGCCTGATGGGATTGTACTCGATTTTAATACTGGTATTTTGTCAGGTACATCTTATGAAACAGGTGATTTTAATTTTGGAGTCTTCGTTAATGAAACGAACACAGTTTACAAAGATAGTCTGGATTATAATATAACTCTCGTACCGTATTCTTCAGGTATTCCGGGAGATTTCAATATTAGCGGAGATGTCGGTATTGCTGATGTTACCGGATTAGTAGATTATTTATTTCAACAGGGATCAGCACCTTTAATTATGAATTTAGCTGATGCCGACGGTTCCTGTGATATAGGTATTTCCGATCTTACTACTTTAGTCGATTATCTCTTTAATGGGGGGGCGGCACCTCTGATGGGTTGTGTTTCGTAGTTCTGATATTAAATTATGTAAAAAGGGTGGTTCTTTTTAAGAGCCACCCTTTTTTATAATTTTAATTGCATTTTAGTAATAAAAAACGTAATATTTTTTAAGATTTGAATTATCCGGTTTACTATCCGGGAGATAAATATGCAACAAAGAGACAGATTGAAAACTTTTCATATTTCCACATTCGGTTGTCAGATGAATTTAGCTGATTCGTCAACTTTGGCTTCGACCCTTATTACCAGAGGCTACAAACGTGTAGAGTCAGAAAGTGACGCTGATTTGTTGATATTTAATACCTGTTCAGTTAGAAAAAAAGCTGAAGATAGAGTTTATGGTCGGCTGGGTAAAATATATAAATTCAAAAAAAGAAAACCTCACCTGAAAATTGCTGTTGTTGGGTGCATGGCACAAAGGTTGGCAGATGAAATTATAAAAAAGGCACCATACGTTGATTATGTACTTGGCACTGACCGTGTTTTTGAATTACCCGATGTAATTGAGGGAATCGAAGGCACATCGCCGGTTATGACAGCTTTTGGTCATGAAAATATTGATATGATAACCCCAGCCAAAGAAACTCAATTCTCAGGTTTTGTTACTATTTCACGCGGGTGTAATAATTTTTGCACTTATTGTATTGTCCCTTATGTGCGAGGTAAAGAAGTTAGTCATTCTGATAAATTTATTATAGATGCTGTTAAAAAAATGGTCGATGAAGGGGTAGTGGAAATTACTTTACTGGGGCAAAATGTAAATAGCTATAATTACAACGGGACTAATTTCCCTAAGTTATTACAGAAAATTGCTCGGGAAACTGGAATTAAAAGACTCAGATTCATGACTTCGCACCCAAAAGATCTTTCCAGACAATTAGTTGATGTTATTGCCGATGAACCAAAATTGATGCGTCATATTCATTTGCCATTACAATCTGGCTCAGATAGAATTCTTAAGCGAATGAAAAGAAATTATTCTTATGACCATTATATGAAAATAATTGAATACATTAATCAAAAATTAGATTATGTTTCTATTACTACAGATTTGATTGTTGGATTTCCTTCGGAAACAGAAGAAGAGTTTGAAATGACGCTTGATGCAGCACGGGCAATCAGATATGATACTGCTTTTATGTTTAGATATTCAGTCCGCCCGGGTACTGTGGCGGCTAATTTTGAGGATGATGTTCCGGAAGAAGATAAAATTAGACGTTTGAATAAATTGATTGAGTTACAACAAAAAATTAGCTACGATAAAAACCAAAGAGAGGTTGACAGTATTAATTATTCAGTAGTTGAAGGTTTCTCAAGGAAAAGCAATGACCAATTTAGAGCAAGAACGGAAGGGAACAAAACAATTATTTTTAAGGCAGGCAGGAATATTCAACCCGGAACTATTTTACCTGTCAAAGTTTTAACGGCGGATGCTTTTACTCTTCACGGTGAATTGGAGGAGATTAATTGATGAGCGGTTTTGGTTTCACAATTATTATTCCAATAGTATTGTTGGTGTCTTTTATATTTCTTTATATCAGATTACAATATACTAAGAATCGGGATTTGCTCGGTAGGTATCAATTCATTTTATCCGGCATTCTATTAGTTTCAGTTACATTCTGGCAATCTGTCAAGCAGTTATCAGTATATCAAGAATGGTTTCTCAAAGAAGCATATTTTTATATAGATTTAGCACAAATGTTTATATTGTTGGTTTCAGTATTTTTGCTAATTGTAGCTCTATCTTTTTATGCGGATTATTGGCAAATTAGGAAAGAGGAGATTGAGCAAATTTCTCAAAAGGTTTCTATCCTTACCAATTTACAAAAAGATGCTAACGAACCATATCATTTGTTGGAATTATTAAATATTAGTTTAAAAGAGATAGTCTCACATCTTCCGGAATCCTCTGGAGGAATTTTTCTAATAAATCGACTTCGCAAAGAATTTGTTCTAACCGCTTCCGTTGGATTAACTCAAAAAGAAACCGCTCAATTAGAAAGATATCCTCTAAGAAGAAATATAGTAAGCCAGACTATTGATATTGGGGAGCCGATGTTGACCGGTGAGTTTAAGTTTATATCGCCGGAAGGAAACATAACCGAATCTCGTTTTAAGTCATCGCTTGTAATACCATTTGTATCAGGGACTGAAAAAATTGGTGGTATTATATTACTTTCGGAAGGAAGTAATTATTTTGGAAATACAGAAATAAAATATTTATATCCGGTTGCAAATTGGTTGGCAGAGAAAATCAAAACTGCCCGACTAAGCCGTGAGCATAACAAAGCGATTAAAGAAAAGAACGCACAAAAAGAAGAAACAACAGCATTTGTTAATAAAATTCTTAAAATGACATCACAGTTGAAAACTTCTGATCCATTAAATTCAATTTGCCAACAGTTGGTTGGTTTTGCAGATTGTAGCTCGGTTCATGTCTATAATTTAAACAACGGAGTTTTATCTTTTCTCTCCGGTAGTGAACCGCTTTTAAATCTCTCTGAAAATTATCGTACTGCTTTGATTGATGCTCTTGGCAAGAATAAACCGCTTATAATAAATCAGGAAACAACTTCGGATGATGGAATTAAACGGATTATTTTATCGTCCTTAATTTATCCGTTCCATAATGAAGGTAAATCTGTCGCACTTCTTTTTAGAAAGGATGCCGCTCCTCTTAATGTTTCTGATTTTGAGTTAAAAGGATTAGATATAATTGCTCAATTCTCAAAGATCGTTCTGAAGTTAGTTGATAGCACAAAGCTTAATGTAAACCGCCGTAAAGGTTTTGAGCAGATCATTAAATTACTTAAAATAAATGAAATTGAGAAATTTGAGAAAAGACCGGATTATATTATTGATAAATTGAAAAAGTTTTTACCGACTAAATCAATTTGTATTCCTTTTGAAAAACTTGATGAC
>QNAD01000017.1 GCA_003641345.1 Candidatus Zixiibacteriota bacterium
GGGAGCTTGTAACCAACCGTAAGTTTTCCCTTTGATATAAAGTTTGCCGTAAGAATTCTCCAAATAATACTCGGTCATTGAACCGGTTTCATTATATGGAAAATCAAATCTCCGGTCTGAAAAAAGAAGGGTATCAAATTGTTCTGATTTACCGATTACCGACTGACCATAAGTAGTGCCTGAAAATTTGTGGTCGGAAAAATCAACGCATAAGACCAAAATATTTATAGTATCGGTAATTTCCGAGGTTGCTAATGAATTTTGACTTGAGAAATTTTTTGTGTGTTCCGATGGGCTGCACAAACCTTTTAATTTCGCTTGTATAAATTTCTCCATCTGTTTTTTGTATATCCCCTGCTCTTTCCACTTATTAGTTACATCCGGCGAAGGGGCAACAGCAAAAACATTCCACAATGGAAGCATTACTAAAAAAAGTAACGCTGAAATCAATCTATTTATTTTAACCCAGTTAATCATCTATCCTCTATTCGTTAAACCGATTGGTTAAAAAACAGTTCCGAATCTTATTTAATCAACAACATTTTCTTAGTAACAGCATAATCGGTTGTTTCCAAACGGTAAAAATAAATCCCTGAGGCGGCTGTTTCCGCATTAGAATTTGTCCCATCCCACTCATAAGAATGAACACCCGAATTCAAATAGCCAGAATGCAAAGTTGTTACCTTTTGCCCCAACATATTATAAACAGATAATTTCACCTCAGTAGCACGATTAAGAGAAAACGATATTGTTGTTCTGGGATTGAACGGGTTTGGATAGTTTTGATTCAAAATAAAATCTTTTGGTAATAAATCGTTTTCACAATCGGGAACATCGGTTAATAGTCCGTATTTTACAATTGCCGCTGAAGCATTTCTTATCAGTTCGCTTTCAGATTCAGCAACAACTAAAGCAAATGATATTTCGATTGAATCTCCGGGCAAAAGTGTAAACGGTGTAGTATTTGCAGTAAACATCATATCCCCAGATAAAGTATTATCTATTTCAGCTCCTTGAGTCTTTACAATGCTAATTTTAGCAGAATCTGTCAATCCCACTTTGGTTCTATCTGAATTTGCAGAATTAACAATAGAGACAAAGTTTTCAATATTTTTAATGCCCGCCAAACCAACAAGTTGTCCGGAACCGTTCTGTTGATAAATTAAATTTTGATTCTGACTATAACTGACCGATTCATTTAATCCCGGCAAATCAAAGTCTGCCATAAACGCAAATGAAATATCCTGGTAAGTTTCTGAATTATCATTTATTAAAAAATATTTCACAAATATCATATTATTATCATACAGCGACTCAAAATGTATTGTCTCCTGTTTTATCATTAATGATTGCAAAGCGGAGTTTTTTTGATCGTTAAAAGAACAGGTTCGATGGTAACCACCATCTTCGGCATAAGAACCATCGGTTAACAAAGTAACCGGTGTAAAATCAGTAGGTACAAACTCGCCATTCTCACCCCTGATAGAATTTGAAATATCATTGTTTTGGCTACTGATCATAATTCCCGCCTCATAAAGAATATTACCTTTATTTTGGTAATTGAACCCATCCCCTTCTGTATTATAAATTGAACCTGAGGCAAAACCAAATTGTCCAAAATCTGAGACAGAAAACTTTATATTATTATTATCGTGAGTTAATATTTTACCGGGGGGATCATACCCTACTGTAACCGAAACCGGAATCGTTTGTAACAATTTCGATGTTCCTGACTGAATCAATAACTCAAACTCAATTTCCTGACCATTATATAAATTACCATTTAATACAAAAGTGAAGGGGTCAGAATTAACAGTATTGCTACTATTAAGACCAAAATAAAACTCTGACTGGTCATTTAACATACTCAACAAATCTTGATTTATTGGAGATAAACGACCGGTTACAAATTCTGTATTAGATGCTGAATTATGTAAGACTATCTGAAACTCAACCGTATCATCTGGTAAAATAACTTCCTGATTAACAAATCCGGTCGAGGCAATTATCATATTAGTTTCAAGACTGCCGGACAGATAACCATAAGCCGCTTCTGCATCGACAAGCCCATATCCATAATCATTGTCTTCTCCTAAAATACCAAGATCATTGGCTGTCAGCATAATTGCATTTTTAATTTCCGCCACCGTAGCGTTAGGATATGCCTGTCTGAGTAAAGCAACTACTCCAGCTACATAAGGGGCGGCCATTGAAGTTCCACTCATCACAAAATACCCACCACCTTTAAAAGATGATCTGATTGAGATACCCGGTGCTACGACTTCCGGTTTAATTGACACTTTATCACAAGACGAGGGACCACGGCTTGAAAATTCTGCAATCACTTTATAATTATCAACAGCACCGACAGAAAAATTATTGACCGGTGTAAGAGCTAAATCTGCTGGATGTCTGAGCGACATAGCGGTAGGACCTTCATTCCCAGAAGCAAAAATAGTTACAATCCCCGCAGCTTCACAGGCGGAAATAACGCCATTAAACATATCATCACAAGGCTCAAACAAACCATTAGGAATTCCCCAACTGTTTAAAATAACATCGGGGACATCATCGGTAGTATTTATATCACCATCAGGATTTAAAGCCCACTGAAAAGCTTCTATTATTTCTGCCAAAGTTAAATTAAGCGTGCGTCCCTGGTCAACTACCCCAGCTGATATCCATTCTGCACCCGGTGCGACACCAAAAGAATCAGACGGTACCGAACCAACCATAATTCCCATCGTATGAGTACCATGTCCAATATTATCAATTGGAGCATCGGGGTTATCTTTTGAGAACCAAGAAGCAGTCACAGATTCACTGTTGCCACGCCATTTTGATGACAGAGCCGGATGAGTACCTTCGACTCCCGTATCAAAAGAACAAACCAATGAACCTTTACCATTAATTCCATTAGCCCATAATTTAGGAACATTAAGCATAGATAATTGACTGCTTACCGATGTTGATAATTGAGGTCTGCTTGCTGATGCTTTTCCATCTACCGGTTTTATATAATCAAGCAATGCGTTTTCTACTACTTTTGTTACATTGCTTAATGAAGCTAAAGAATCCAACTGGCTGATATTTATCTCACATGAAAAAGCAGGAATAATCCAATAAGATTTTTTATTTTTCAAAATACGATTGGTTAATGCCGAAGATTTACTTATCTGTTTATTACTGTTTAAATAATTAAGTACTCTTTTAATTTTTGTCGCTCTGGATTCTGTTTGATTATTTGAAATATCTTTTAGGTTCTGATTATTATTATCATCATTCAAAAAAACAACAACATTAATAACCGAATCAATACCTGTTTCATTATATTGATTAACAGCATTTTCAAGTGACGGCGTAAGACTGGCATTAGCAGATGAAATAAATATCATCAGTAATGCCAATAATGAAATTATGTAATTATTAAATTTTGATAACATTTTCAATCCTTTAGTAATCCTCAAACTTACTTTGAGCAAAGGATATGCCAAGATTTCAGGATTCAAATTATCATGAAACTGCCTGCATGTTGTTAGTGAAGACCACATGCAAGTCGTTGAGTTGGCTTACGTTACAAATCTTGTGCAATTCTCATAATTCTGACAAATTGCATATAAATGCAATTGATCTGTGAAAGATAACATCAGATTATTATTTGAAAGTATGCTATTTTTTGCATTTTTTTAAAAGATTTTCAGTTCTATTGATTATATATTATCATTATGTTGATAACTAAAAGACAACGGGATTCAATTTTTGCCATTACTATTATTTTAAGCTTAGCCCTCTTAATTAGAATAATATATCTATACCTTTACCAACAAATGCCAGAATGGAATCTTCTAACTGTCGATAATTACTACCATCATAATTGGGCACAAACTATAATGGACGGAAATATATTTGGTGATACAACTTATTTTAGGGCACCGTTTTATATTTATTGTCTTGCTTTTTTATACAAATTATTCGGCATCTCTTTATTGGTAAGTCGCATATTTGGGGTTGTGATAGGGCTATCGTCAGTATTTTTCACTTACCTTATAGGAACTAAAATTTTCAATAAAAAAATTGGATTAACAGCCGCCTTAATTCATGCTATCTATCCAATAATTATATATTTTGAAAGTGAGTTACTTCTTGATCCACTATTTATGCTACTATTACAAATTTCGATTTATCAATTTTTAATATGGGTTGACACTAAATCAAACAGAAATGGTTTTTTGACAGGCTTATTTATTGGTTTAGCTTCTATTACAAGACCCACATCGTTAGTTATAATTCCCCTACTAATTATTTTTTATCTGCATAAAAACGGACTTAAAAAATATGGTAGCCTGCTTTTATATCTGTCGGGAATATTATTAATTATTGGTTTTACTTTTATTAGAAATTTATCTGTTGCAAAAGACCCCGTGTTAATTGCATCACAGGGAGGGATCAATTTCTACATTGGGAATAATGATATTGCTGACGGCATCTCTGCAAAACTACCTGAACCACTTGGAAATAACTGGCGTATTCAAGCTATAACGAATAAAGCAGAGATTGAGACAGGTAAAGATTTACTACCGGGGGAAGTTTCTTCATTTTGGTTCCAGCAAAGTATCAAATGGATAGTCAACAATCCATATAATGCATTAAAATTATATATTAAAAAAATTCTATTCTATATTTCCAATCAGGAAATATCAAACAACAGGGATTTAAAATATTTCTTTAGTAAACATCTATTGTTAAAAATTTACACCATTCCTTTTGGAATTTTATTTATATTTTTCTGCGTTGGGTTATTCGTTTCATCTAAACCAATTTATCTAAATTATCTTCTAATTCTTACTATATTCCTAATTTATATGTCATCATTATTTTTCTATACCAGTCGTTTCCGACTTCCATTGCTTCCATTTATTATAATCATTGCAAGTTATGGCTTTTGGAACATCATAAATCTTATTAAGACCAAGCAATTTTTTATTAAAAATTTAATTATAATTACTGTATCTGCTTTGATAACTTTCAATATTTATCATGGAAGTGTAGCAAAAAGCTCATCAATGTCTCTTAACCGCAAAGGATTACATGAATATTACTCAGGTAATTATAATGCTTCCATCAAAATATTTCATGAAGCACTATCACTAAACAAAAGTTGTCCTGAGGTTAATTTAAATCTTGGCTCTTCTTTCTTGAAAATGAGCAAAGCTGACTCAGCTGAATATTATTTTAAACAAGAGATCAAGTATAATTCTGAACGTCATAAAGCATACATTAATTTAAGTTCAATATATTATTTACGAGAAGATTATCCCAAAGCTTTAAGATTTGCTCAAAAATCTGTTGATTTGGCACCTTATGATATCAATGCCAACAAAATTCTTTTCCGAGTATTGGCAAAGATTGATTCCATTAGCCATACTACACTCCAAAATAAATTAAATACATTAATTAAAAATACTAATAATAATATCCATTTACTTTATGATGCCGGATTGGTATTGACTGATGCCAATAAATTTCAACTTGCAGAAGATGTTCTTAACAAAGCAAAGATTGTTTCTTCTCCGGATGTTGAGACAGATGATGAGCTTTTTGAACAAAAATATATCAATAGCTTTAATAATATAAAAAAATTAAAAGCAAAAATTTATTATCAACTTGGCTACTTAAATGGCATCAAAAGTGATTTTTTAAATGGTATCAATAATAGTAAAAAAGCAATTGATTTAGATTCTTTGATAGTTGAAGCATATATAAATCTTGCCTCATGTTATTTTTCTATCGGCAACAATAGATTAGCTGATTCAGTCTATACAGAAATCAAAAACAGATTTCCAAATAATACTTATTTAAATAAATAATAAAAAAAGACCGGACTTAGAAAATCCGGTCTTTTAATATAATATTATATTAAAAATTATCTGTATCGATTTTTTGTAACCGGAGCAACTAAATCTTCTTCGTAAAGATAATTTAGAACTCTATCGGAAGCAATTTTGAAAGAATCCGGCTGTAATGCTAAAGGCGTAAAGCTGAAATGTACCGTTTTAAAATAAGGTCCATCAACCAGATGTCCGACAGGAGAACCTTGATATTCCATCATATAGGGAAAACCATACTCAGCTCTATCCTGATTTAATTTTGAATTATACAAATAAACCGGCTCAGCATAAACATATCCAATACTATTCTCGAACGCTATCGGATACTTTTGTATAAATCCCATCCAATTCACTTCAGGCATTGCAGGATGTTCAGGAACCCATATAATACCTACAGAACTTTTCCATATATAATTCTTATGTAACAAAGCAGTATCTAAAGGAAGATTAGGCCAGCCTCCAAGTTTATCATCACTAATAGCCCCCACAAAATCCTGAATATAGATACCTCGTTTTTGAGCAAAATTGCCCCAATTGGAAAAGTTGGTTAAATTAACAGCAAAATACTTCGAGTAATCCCCACTAACAGATACCCTATCCAAGAAGTCTTCCGATGCATAACTGCCTCCTATTGAGTTTCTCATACAAAGCCAGACATTAACACCTGCATCAATTGCATCATAAACATTATCCAGTGAACTGGAGAAACCAAAAATCTCATCATAATAAAGAATAACTACTTTATGTTTTAACATAGATACAATAGGAGGGGAAGAAACAAAAAGATAATCTCTTGCAACACCACTGGCTTGTAATTCAATATCAAACCTGGAATCATCCCATTCACCTGGGAATTTCTTCTCGCCCCAATTATCCACTACAGATTTCCAAAATTCCCTACTGACTAAAGCCTTACCTTCGGGATTTTCCCTATCTAATACAGGCGAATTCATCGGAGCATTGTAACCGGTTGGGTTAAAGTCCATAACCACAACATCTCTCTCAAACCGAGGGTTGATCACTTTGAAAGATTCATAATCCGGAACTAAGTCCTCTACTAAAGCATCATCTCTACTTTTCACCCAAAAGACATATGACATTTCAACAGTTGTATCTCCACCAACCGGTGGGACATAATTCTTGTAAACATCAAACATCGTCAAACTACTATCATTGGTCCACCCATCTGAAGAATCAACAAGTTTGTTAAAAGCAGGGTCATTTTCAGCATCAATCTTATCAACATCAAGTATTTGAGAGAATGTACCCGGTAAAGCCCCAATCGGAAATTCATCAACTCCGACCACATAGGTAGAACAGGTAATAGAACTATCTTGAGCGGAAGTATCACAGACCTCAATACTATCACCGGTATAAAACACTCTTTGAGTTGGAGTTATATAAACGGTTGATAAATACTTATCATAAAAAGATAAGATTTGATCACCATTATCATCTTCAACATAATCGTCAAAGGGACCATATAATCTCCACTGAAAATCAAAAGGAGGTACGTTTTCATTCCCTGGATAATCAGGGTCAAGTGCTCGCCAATCAAGATAAACACCTGTAATAACTCCAGGAGTTTTAGAGTTAATAAATGAGACATCTCCAAATTTACTTATGAATGTATTAGGAGGACTATCATTTCTTGAAAAAGCACGATAAGCAACAGCTGATTCTTTACCCATTTCATCAAAAGCCTGCAAAAACACATATTGCACCAAATAAGTAACTAAAGGATCATCTGACAATGCTTTTAATTTTACAACATCAGATGTTTGAGGGTCAGCAACAGTTTGTACAACATCAAGATATTTCCAGCCAGTTGAATCCTGTAAAATAGTCTCTATAAATTCTTCCGGTGTAAGTCCGCCTAACTCATCTTCAGTTTTTACCATATAACGATAATAATCAATTTGACCGTCCGCATCAGATCCAGACCAGTAAATTAGTGGATTTCTTGAAAATCTTGTATAAACTGTATCAAGAACCAGAGGATTGGTACTTACTGTATCAAAAACTGGTCCAGGCGGAATATTTACAAACTCTACAACCGGAGCTTTATTCTCAATCTGTTCACCATCCAAGGTTTTATCGCATCCGCTTAAAAAAGCAAAAGCAACTACCGCAATTAATGCAATGGCATTTATAAGATAAAGACCTAATTGTTTTCTTAAAATAAATTTCATTTACTTCCCCGTCTTTCCAATCTATTAAAATGCAATTTTAAAAGTAAATCTATGAACTTCAGTCAGAATACCAAAATCCTGAAAAGCATAATCGATACTCATCTCTCTATCTTCTCCCATCGGGAGTCTTAATCCACCACCTGCAGTAAAGCCGTCAACATCATAATTAAACCGCTCTCCAAAACGAAGCACAAACAGATCTTTAAATGAGTATTCTAATCCAGCATTGTATTTTTCAAGGTTGTCAGCAGGATGTGAGCCTTCGGCGGCAAAAGTCAAAATATGGTCATACCCATCAATTACGTTAATAGTAGTACCAAATTTGAAATTAATCGGCAACGGATAGTCATTATCAATGAATTTCATATCGGGACCAAAATTTGTAATTGCCATACCAATTTTGAAGCCACGATAACCAGTATCATAAAGAGTACCGACATCAGCAGCCCAACCACTGGTTGTAAAATCATGAACATACTCACCAATATATTTAAATGTAAAACCAATTGAAAAACGATCCGTCAAATATCGGCCATAACTTACAGACAACGCAAAATCATTCCATGCAAATGTTCTTCCTGTACCACTAAAAGTGCCCTGTTCATAGGTGCGTTCAATCATATCGCCCGATGTTAACGCATACATACCAATTCCAAGAACTCCTCCGATAGATTCCAGAGGTAAACCAATAGCACCAAATCCATAATTCACATAATTCGGAAGTTTAATATAAGTGAACAAAACTTCTTTATCATAAAGTGAAGTTAATCCTGAAGGATTGTAATAAACAGCCGTAATATCATCGGTAACAGCCGTAAAAGCATCAGCCATTCCCATAGCTCTTGCAGAAACGCCCAGCTCGAGAAATTGAGCACCGGTTGTACCAACTTTTGCCTGAGCCAGAAGATTACTTGGTAAGAATAGAGTTACTAAAACGGTTATAAGAAAGAAAATAGTTAGATTTTTTTTCAATAGACCTATTTTCCTCTTACTTTTAAAAATATTTATCAAATTCATGTATGCCTCTATAATTTAAACTTTTTATATACAACCTTTTATAAATTAATTTCTAAACCTACTCTAATCTGACGGCCATATTCCCAGTTTGAAGGATTATTATCATATTCAGTACCGCCGATAATCATTTGATTAATATTCTGTCCTGTGTCAGGACGACCAGTATTTGAATAAACATAATCAACATTATGGTTATCAAATACATTTTCAATCCAGACAATAAATTTGTAGTCCAAACTAGCCAATTTGAAATCTTTGGTAAAACGGATATCAAAGTTTACAATAGTTGGTCTTCTGAGAGAGTTGTTTTGTATATCTTCACCAGTAGTAGTTGCAATTCCCGGATAATCCTTGCTGGGAGTAAAGGGTTGACCACTCTCAATAATAGTTTCCACAGAAAGAGACCAACCATTGGGAATTGGCAAACCAAACAGACGTGGCTTAACAGTTGATGGTATAAAGACCTGTATCGAAGATTTTAAAGAATGTCTGACATCATTATCAAGAGCGGATTCTGAAAGCGGATCGCGGGACAACTCAAAATCACTAAGATAATTTTCGTTTGTTTGAGAAGCTTTACCAAAAGCAAATGCATAAGTATAACTAAACATACCGTTAACATATCCACCGCCTCTTTTTTCAACCGTAAGCTCAATCCCACGTCCACGACCATAATCACTATTACGATACTGCTGACGAGTTAAACCACCAATTTGCACCTGATAACTATTAATCTTATCAAATTCATCTTTAAAATAACCTGAGAAATCAACTGAGTAATTTTCACTCATCGCATACTTAACACCGAATGAATATTGAATTGTTTTCTGATAATCAAGATTATAGTTTCCTAATACATCATTTTCATTAATAGCACTCGTGTTACGAGAATACATTCTATTCAGTGCTGGCAACTGGAAGAAGTGACCGTAGTTAAAGTGAACTTTTGCTTTATCACTAATTGGATACGAGAAACCAATTCTTGGTGAAAATTTCTGACGATCGCCAAGAATAATTCCTGTTCCAAGATCATCATTTTTAGCAACCTCAACAAGGTCATACTTGTCCTGGAGAAAGAAGTCCCAACGGAAACCAAGTGAAGCAATCATTGAACCATACTCAATCTTATCACGAAGGTAAAAAGTACCTCCTAATGGATCATATGCAAACATATCACGGAAAGCACCACGGGTAGGATAAGGTGCTGAAATTCCTCCAACACTATCAGGACGACCAGTGTACATTAGATACGGCTTAACAATTTCCTGATAATTAAATTTATTTTTTTGCAACGCAAAGCCGGATTTCACCTCGTGATTACCCATTTGACGATAAATTTTAAATTCTGCTCTATATGTTTCGGTTTTTCTTTTATGCCAGGTTGCATTTACATAATAATTCATAGGTGCAAGAAATTCACTGCTACCACCATCAAAAGTTCCATTACCATTTACATCAACAAAAGGCTCACCAGCATCATACCGATTATTCGGCGGGTCATAAAGACCATTACCATTACGATCTACAAAAGGAATTCCAGGAGTCCAACGTAGAGGAAGAAGCAAATCTTGAGCAGGATCTCCAGTCGGTCCATCATATTGCCCATTATGATTAAAATCCATATTGTCAGGACCAGTAGATTTGATAAAAATATCAATTCCGCGATCATAAATATTGTTGGCGTTAACATCGGTAAACGGCTCACCAATAATTGAATCACCATCTATATATGGTTCACGATTGATATTATCAATATTAGGCAAACGATCATAATCTAAAACACCATTACCGTTTTTATCATTTAAAAATTCCCCGCGATCCCATACACCATTACCATTTAAATCAATAAATGGCTCACCTTCTAAATTATCTACAATATTATTATCATTAAATCTAAATTCAGAAAAATTTGAGCCTAAACCTGACTGTCTGTTAATATCAAAATTGAACTCACCCCAAGTATAAGCCGGACCGGTATATGCCCCATAATTTTCATTACCCGGAGTGCCGTCTGTTGAATCAGGGAATAAATTTATAATTGGTTCCGGTGGATCATAAATTCCATTAGGGATAGTATCATTCCAACTTTCCCATTCACTATCCAAATAAAACTGATCAGGGTCTAATCCTTTGCCAGGGTTATTCGGATCACCGGGTTTTTGGTTTAGTTCATTGACTTTATAGGAAAGCAGAAGTTCATAGTTCATGCTTTTAGAAATAGTCTGGGAAATTTCCAAAGAAGCAGAAGACCATTTTTCTTCTTGAACCGGAGCTAAAGCCGATGAATATCTTTGCTCCCAATTGAATAAGGTCCATCGAGTTTGAGAATCTTTTAGTGATACAATCATTTTCAAATTCGGACGAGGTCTGAATTTGAAATTTGCCATCCAGTAATATTTGTTATAACGACGATCTGGGATGTCAATTCCTAACAAGTTAAATGCGTCATAAGACCTTTCAGTAATAGGTGAGTCATAATCTTCATATTGATAAATACCATCATTTTTATCAACTTCGGCATAAAAATAGTAGGTAAATTCTTTATCTTCAAGGAAATTAAGACCTAAAGCCGGCAATACTTTACTTTTAAAAAGTGGGTCCGGACCTGAAAGAGAAAAACGTACATAGTCAGAATTTCGAGAGTATTTATTTAAAGAAGAATTCCCAAAATCATCGGTAATATATTGGAAATTAATATTTGTATTATCTTTGGAACCTGTACGAGTCGTAATCTTAACAATACCTGATAAAGCATCTCCATACTCCGGATCAAATCCATCTTTAATAATGGTAAATTCCTGAATAGAACCGGAGACTAAAGAAAGCTGTGCTCCAGCCTGACCTAATCCGCCTAACGGATCACCAATCGGGACACCATCAACATAGTAGGCAACCTCACCAGCACGACCTCCACGAATGAATACATCACCTGAACTATTGGTAACAACACCGGCAACCTGACCTAATAATTCATCAACAGTAGTAACCGGACGATGTGAAATCTCTTCTTTGGAGATATTAACCTGATTAGAAACCTCAAATTTATCAATAATGTCGCGTTCGGCTGTAACTGTAATTTTAACATCCAGCTCAGAAACTTTCTGCTTCAATTTAGGACTTACATCAAATGATAAATCGGGCTTAACATCTACCTCAGTAATATCAACCGAATTGTAGTCAATATGTGTAACCCTGATAACATAAGTTCCAGGTTCAACCTGACGAATGATATATTCACCATTGAAATCTGTCTGAGCACCAAGAGCCGTTCCAACAATAAAAACTGACGCTCCAATTACCGCTTCACCGGATGATTCATCGGTTACTTTACCTTTTATCTGACCGGGACCTGCAAATACCATCCCAGGTATTGCTACTAACAATAAAAAAGTTAATAGAAAAGATGTAAAATTCAGTCTTAAACGACCTTGCATTTAAACTACCTCCTGGATATTTTTATCGCATTATAATCAAAATAATCAAAAAACGAATTGACATTTTAGTGTCAACCAATATTGAAACTTAAAATTCTAATTCTCCCAACTTGTTATTAATCAAATCGTTAAACATTGCTCCATTTTACTGAAACAAATAAACAAACACAAAAATAGAGGATAGCCCAAAAAGGGCTAAGAAGTCAAGCTCTTTTTCCAAGAAACATCTTAATTTTATCAAATTATAGACATAAATAAACGTTCTATTGTTTAATTATTTTGCGTTTCAAAAAAGAATTTATACGAATTTTTTTTTCTATTTCGCTAACTTCATTAACAAATTCTGGTCGCATAATCTGCGAATGAAAACAGAATGAAAACTGCCTTTCAAATGCTTTTTGAATTTTTCCAACAGCTATCCGAAAATCATCACCTGTAACCTGTTGACAATCAATAGAATTATTAGCTGTCGCATCTATGGCGGGATGTTTGACTATCCCATTTATCTTAATTGAACCATGCTGAATTATCACATTGCCGAACTTCCTTTGAGCTGATGCTATTATTTTTTTTTGATTTGATATTATCTCATATTTTGCAAATGAATCAAAACAGGGAGCTTTATGAAAAAATTCTTTAACAGCATTAGATCGAGAACTTTTTTTAACAAATTCTGAATCAATACCAATTTCTTTCAAAAATAGCATTAATGCTTTTGTAATATTCGCATTAAGGAAATTTAAATGTGTGGGATCCAATATCTGATTATTTTTTACAACCAGCGAATAAGTCAATTCACTTTCATCATGAAAAATAGCTCTTCCACCAGTAATTCGCCTAATAACTGGAGTTGTATCTAAATTTCCAAAATCGACTGCTTTTTGTTCGTTCTGATTAACACCGATTGTAATCCCTCCGGGTGACCAACTATAAAGTCTGAGGAAAAAACATGATTCATATTCAGTTGATTTTTGCAACATCCATTCATCAAAAGCCATGTTAAAATAAGAATCTTTCGCATAATGCTCAAAAAACAGATAATTCATAATATTAAATTAGTTAATTAGA
>QNAD01000018.1 GCA_003641345.1 Candidatus Zixiibacteriota bacterium
TCCTGATGCGGGTTTTCTCCATACCGCAGAGATGATTTTTTCTTCAAATTCAGATTCACAGTTTCATGGAATTGTTCTGTTTCTTCTTTTTTACCCGAAACAAAATACTCAGCAATAGCAGTATCATATACAGACGTCAACTCAAACGCTTTCTTGGCACATTCCCGCCTAAACTCTAAAGTAGTTACCCCTTCGTTTTCATCCAGAAGATCAACCAGATTATCATAATCAGCAGGGTCAACCACAACCGTAACATCATTATGGTTTTTAGCGGCGGAACGAATCATCGAAGGTCCGCCAATATCTATATTTTCTATAATCTCCTCATGTGTTGCATCTTCTCTGGCAACAGTTTCAATAAACGGGTAAAGATTGACCACAACCAAATCAATTGGCTTATAATCAGATTTACTCATCTGATCAATATGTGATTCGTCATCTCTTCTGAATAAAATCCCACTATGAACTTTAGGATGAAGGGTCTTAACGCGACCATCTAAAATTTCAGGAGAACCCGTGAAAGATGAAATAGAAACAACCTGCACTCCAGCATCTTTTAAAATTTTTAATGTTCCACCGGTGGATATAATTTCCACACCCATCTTCTGCAGTTGCTGGCCTAATTCAACAATCCCTTTTTTATCAGAAACAGAAATCAAGGCTCTTTTAATTATTTTATTATCATCCATATTTTACTCTCCAGTTAATAATCTTTGGGCTTCTGCATATCTGTCAGCGGATTCATTTATAGCTTCATCGGGTAAAATCGGCGCCGGTGGTTTTTTATCCCAATTGAGTTTATCCAGATAATCTCTTATCGGTTGCTTATCAAATGATGGCTGAGATTTTCCGATTTCGTATTTATCAACCGGCCAAAAACGGCTGGAATCCGGAGATAGAACTTCATCTATCAAAATAAATTTTCCATTCTTAAAACCAAATTCAAACTTAGTATCAGCAATTATAATTCCTTTTGTCAAAGCATAATCAGCCGCTTTGATATAAATTGCCAACGATTTCTCACGGCAAAGCTCAGCGGTCTCTTGACCGATTTCAGATACAAGTTGTTCATAACTTATATTGGCATCATGGCCGTCATCATTTTTCGTTGAAGGCGTAAACAAAGTTTCAGGAAGTTTTTCTGATTCTTGGAGCGTTGGCGGAAAATCAAAACCATGAACAGTATTTGAACCATTTTTGCGAGCAGCCAATAATTCTTTCCACATAGACCCCGAAATATAACCGCGAACAATACATTCACAATCAACCCTATCAGCCTTTACAACAATCATCGAACGATTTTCAAGTATATCTCGATACTGCTTGAGCGGTTCCGGATATTCATCGACATTTGCAGTTATCAGATGGTTATCAATTGTATCTTTGAGAAAATCAAACCAAAACAAAGACATCTGAGTTAATACAGCTCCCTTACCGGGGATACCATTTGGCATCACCACATCAAACGCAGAAATTCTATCCGATGCAATAAACAGAAGCGAATCACCCAAATCATATATGTCTCTCACTTTGCCACGATTTATAAGCGGGTACTCCTTAATGTCAGTTGTTAAAACAATTTGATTACTCAATATTATATTCTCCTTTTATAAGTTTTTGTAAAACTCTGGGGAACAAGCGATGTTCCTGCTTTAAAACTCTTTCAGCTAAACTTTCGGGCGTATCTTCTGTCATTACCGGAACTTTAACCTGAGCCAATATTTTACCATTATCATAAATTTCATCTGCCAGGTGAACTGTTACGCCTGATTCAATCTCTTTGTTTTTGATTACCGCTTCGTGAACAAAATGTCCATACATCCCTTTACCGCCATATTTAGGTAATAATGCAGGATGGATATTTATAATTTTTTTCGGATAATTTTCAATTACCTGTTTCGGAAGCAATCTTAAATATCCGCTTAAAGCAATATATTCGATATTGTTTTCTTTTAATATCTCAAGTAATTTATCTCCGGCATCTTCGGGAGATAAATATTTTTTTGACTTAAAAATAAATGTTTTGATATTTTCATTTTTAGCACGAGTCAAACCAAATGCTTTGGATTTGTTAGAAACAACCAATCCGATTTCAGCTGATAATATATTAGCCTTGGTAGCATCAATCAAAGCCTGCAGATTACTCCCTCCACCTGAAATAAATACTGCTACTTTTGGTTTCATAATATCCATATTTTAAATTTCTAAAAAATCCATGTATCAATTAGACATAGAGGTTAATAAATGTTAAAAAATCAGATTTGACAATATCTGATATAAGAATAATTCAATCTTTAGTATAAAGATTGAAATATTTAATCAATTGAAACAATAAATTTTTCCAATTCTTCATTAAAACGTGTCGGAGCTTCAAGATTAAGCATATGTCCAACATTCTGATAAATTGACAATAAGCTATTTTCGATTCTCTTATGTAGTTGTTGTGCAATAGGTAAGAAAATTTTATCCATCTCTCCTACAAATATTTTGGTTGGGATCTCTATTTTATGAACATTCTCAAGATCATTGGTTGTTATATATTTTCCACGCATCGGGTCAACCCAAATTGCCCCAGAATGCTCCAACATCATTTTTTCAACCAATTCCCTTATATCACGTTGAGCATCATCATACCACATTAAGGCTGTTTTTATCCATCTGACACGTGCCGCTTCAACGCCTTTAGTTTGAACAATTTTATCAATTTTAGCGATTTTGGGACCAACAGAAAATCCAGCCGCACCGGTATCGACCAAAGTTAGTGATTTTAGGAATTTTTGATATTCCAACGCAAAACCGATAGCCGTAGATCCACCCTGAGATAACCCAACAAGATGGATTTTTTTTATTCCAAGCTTGTTTATTAATTCCATCAAGTCTTCTACCCGTCTATTTCGGCTGTATCCTGTTTCAGGAGCCTCAGATAATCCATGTCCTCTTGTATCCGGAATAATAACATGATAGCTGTTTTTGAAATATTCAGCCTGCGGTTTCCACATCCGATGGTCCAGCGTAAAGCCATGTAAAAATATAATTGGACATTTATTAGAACGATGTTCAGGAATATATTCTTTGTAATATATTTTTAAACTATCAATAGTACAATAAGGCATAATATGCTTTCATGAATTTAACCAGTAATTACAATAGGAAATTACTGCTAATATTGAAAAAAAGTGACGAACAATAATATCCATCACTTAGATATAAAAAATTTAATCTCGATTACAATATCGGCAAATACTTCTCTACTTCATTTTTAGAAACTCGCATTCTATAATCATCCCATTCTATTTTTTTATTCGCAATCAACTTTTCAAATACATGGTCACCCAATGTTTCTCTAATGAGTGGCGAGTTCTCAAATTCCTTAATAGCATTAGCCAAGCTATCAGGTAAAATATCAAATTTAAGTTTTGCTTTTTCTTCTTCTGACATATGGAAAATATTTTCTTCAATTGGAGAAGGCAACTCATAATTTTCTTCGATACCTTTTAATCCTGCATTAAGCATACAGGCATAAGCGAGATATGAATTTGCCGCTGGATCTGCAGAACGAAGCTCAATCCGGGTTGCCTTTTCTTTACCCTGTCGATACCCCGGCACTCGAACCATACTTGACCTGTTTTTCCTCCCCCAACTAATATAAACAGGAGCCTCATAACCCGGAACTAATCGTTTATAAGAATTCACCCATTGATTGGTTACAAGAGCAAATTCTTTAACATGCTTCAGAATCCCTGCCATAAAATTTTTCCCAAGTTGTGAAAGGTGATATTCCCCTTTTTTATCGAAAAAGAGATTACGCTCACCTTCAAATAATGACATATGGCAATGCATCCCGCTTCCGTTTTGCCCAAATATCGGTTTTGGCATAAACGTGGCATAGATGCCGTTTTCCATCGCTATTTCCTTAACTATAAATTTATAGACCTGAGCAAAATCCGCCATGATTAAAGCTTCTTGATAACGAAGGTCTATTTCATGCTGAGAAGGTGCTACTTCATGATGCGAACACTCTACGGCAACACCAATTTCTTCCAAAGCATTTACTGTTTTTTTCCTGACAATAGTACCTTTATCCACCGTTCCGTAATCAAAATACCCATCCTGATCTAAACCTTTGGTGCCATTTTTATCTTCAAAATAGAAATACTCAATTTCCGGACCGACATAAAAAGTCCATCCCTTATCATTTACTTTTTTAAGGTTTTTGCGAAGAATCCAGCGCGGGTCACCGGCATACGGAGTTCCATCGGGGTTGGTAATATCACAAAACATCATTGCAACCTTCTCGCCGGCAATATCCCATGGAATAATTCTAAAAGTGACCGGATCAGGCATCGCCATCAAATCGGACTCTTCAATCCTGGCAAATCCTTCCACGGAAGAACCGTCAAACCCCTGGCCTTCATCCATTACCTGTTCAATTTCACGACGGGTAATAGACATCCCTTTGATTTTACCTAAAATATCAGTAAAGCAAAGACGGATATACTTAATCTTATTATCGTCAATTAACTTAAGTATATCTTTTTTGGTTTTTGTCACTTTTTGATTCCTCCAGAAATAATTATTAGATAAGATATTATAATAATCTTTTTAAAGTGAGCTTCAATTAAAAAAAATTACAAAACGATAAATTATTTATAAATTTTTTAGGTAATTAGACAGAATAAGTCTATTAATATTTAATCTACTTCAAGTAGTAGTTTAATCTCTTTTCTTTTCGGCTTGAGTTCTCTGCACTTAACGCCAGCCATATCGAAAATCTTGCGCGATGCTATAAAAATATCATTCCCGTTATATTTGTCAGATAAATAGACAACTTCTTTAATGCCAACCTGAACAATTAACTTGGCACACTCATTACAAGGGAAAAGAGAAACATAAAGTGAAGCTCCCTCAAGTTGTGGTTTATTGGAAGCATTGGTAATAGCGTTCATTTCGGCATGGCAAACATAGGGATATTTTGTATCTAAAAAATCCCCTTCCCTATCCCATGGCAGATTATCATCGGAACAACCAATCGGAAAACCGTTATAGCCAATTCCAATAATCCGATTGTTCTTATTGACGATACAAGCACCTACTTGAGTCGATGGGTCTTTGGAACGATGAGCTGAAAGCTGAGCAATAGCCATAAAATACTCTTCCCAGCTGATATAATCAGTACGTTTTGTTTTCATGGATTGATTATATTTGATTAGAAGATTCAAATCAAGTAATTTAATGTTAAGTTAAATTCTTTGTAGGTTAGCAGATTCAGGTAGTTACTATTTTCACTTTTGTGGGTTAATTGCAGGCTTCTGGGGCTGGTCCACCATTAAACAAATAATCAACCATATATGTTATGTCTGAAATACCTATATCTTCAGAAGAATCACCATTAAAATTAGCTTCCTCAATGCAAACTGGTGTTAATCCTCCACTAAACAAATAATCGACTACAAATGTCAAATCGGAAATACCAATATCATCTGCCGGATCATTATTGGCATTACCCCGATTACCAATACAGCAACCAGAACTCTCTGTATGAAATGCGAAGCTACTCGTTGACCATGTTTCACCACTGCTTAAATCAACTGCCTTTACTTTCCAATATTTGATTAAATCAAATTCCAAAGCAGAGGGATAATTAAAGACTGTATCATTTAAAGATGTATATTCATCATAAGTACCAAACGCAGGATCATCAGATACCCATAATGTATAAAGTACAACATCATTCGGATCATTATCAGAAGAACTGTTCCATATCAATTGAGGATACTCGGTTAAAACTGTATCTCCATCTGCAGGTAAAACCAAATCAAATGCAAGTGGTAATTGATTGACAGCATTCACCCAGAATGATTGAGTTGAAGCATAATCGGAATATTCATAACTATCACTTAAATTTGACCGCCAAAAATACTGCATATCTTCATTTAACGCTACATCAACCATCCAAAATGTACTTGATGATCCTCCTGTGACTCCCGCCTGAGATGTTACCAAAGATGTTAACGATGCATCAGAGTAAACTTCAAAATTATAAGTTAAATTATCATTCTCAATATCGTATCCATTTAAAACACCTAACGAAGGAGTCGCAGTTGCTACCAATTCATCGTTAATCGGTTGTAATGGATCACCCATGACAGGCTTAGTGTTCATGTGGAAAGGTTGCTCTGTCCAATCAGACCAGGTAGTACCGTTTGAAACCCTAACTTGAAAAACATAATCACCACCATCAGAAAGCGGTAATCCGGCATAGACGATACTTGTATCAGATCCTGCGAATGGTGCCGGGTACCATTGATTATCAGAATTGCTACAAAGATTACCGGTACCAACTTTAACTTCATATTCCACAATCGACCCGCCAGTTGTATCACTCACTGACCATGCAAAAGTGGGAGTATGATTTGTAATATTTGTTACGGCTATTTCATTTTCCAAAGCAATATTATCAATCAGAGGATTCAACGAAAGTACACCGCCGTTAAAGAAAGTCATAATTTTTCCAAATAATTCACCACGAGTAGCATAATTTTGCGCGGTATTATCATTAGAGATTGATTCAAATCCAAAACTCATAAGAAATAACTTATAAGTGCCATTGTAACTCAACCCACTGACTCCACCCGGAGAAATCAAAAAATCAGCGACAGAACCATTGGTAGTTGACATCGTCTGCATTTCAGTCTGATTATGTTGCGGTGAAAAAATTAATTTCATTCCATCACCAATTGGACTTCCTGCCTGTCCTGTATGAGCCGGATAAAATATTGTTTGGTCATATTGGGCGCGGAGATAATTTGCTAAGAATGTTGGATCTGAACTATCTAATTGACCTATTATTGATTGACCGGTCATAAAAAGATTGCCACCGTTATCCATAAACCCTTCCAAAGCAGTTATATCAGAAGCAGAAAGAATATTTGAACGAGCATCTCCTACCAGCCAGATTACAGTTTCATAATTATTCAAATCGGTACTTGTAGGAGAACCTGACACAAATTTGTCCCAGACTTCAAAAGGCATACTCTTAGCATATAATTCATTTGTTATATATTCTCCATAATTATCACCATCGTCATCATCAACAACAAGCACCTTTGGGATACCAATATTAAGAGCTAACCCAAAAGTATCAACCTGAAAAGAAATATCAGATGTAACTTCCAGATAAAACGAATCAATACATACGGCAAAATCAGCTGGGATTGTAAATTTAATAGGATCAACAGTTGCAGAATTCCCACCAGTGCCACCCTCGCCTGTAATTGTACCCACATTTACATTGGGTATATCAAATGAAATTGAAAGATTATCAGCCGTCATTGTTCCGGTTACGTTTGATGCTGTTGCCCAAGCATTTGCCAGAGTAAATTCAAAAGTAATTGTCTCACCCTCTTCAGCCTGGCCATTGTTGTTACCAAAAATTTCGTCTGAAAATGAATAATTCTGAATTTGAAAACTTGGACGTGAATAATTAATATCAAAACTAACATACACAATCGAATCCGGTTCAGAAATATTCCAAACCGCTGTTTTTGTAGAAACACCTCTTAAGGGACCAGACGGATTCTCCATTACAATATATTCAGAGCTATTAGGTTCAGTTAAATCATCAAAATGATTCAAGCCGTTATATGGCCACACATCGCCTGAATTACCGCTTGATGAACCATACTCAAGTTCATAATTTCCATCCGGTTGTTCAAAAGTAACCAAACGATGCCAATCAACTGTATTGTCTGATTGATTTTCATCAACATGACAAATCACTAATCCTTCAGCTGGCAAACCCTTGTCATTAATGCCTTCAGATCTGTTCCCGATTAAAAAATATTGAGCACCAACAATACCATCTTTCCATAAACGATAAGCAACCGGTTCATAATAAACATCCGGAATAGCTACATCCTGCATATTGGTCGTTATATTAGTTAAAGTTAAAAAACCAACTTCCTTTTTGCACCAAATATCTAAAAATGAAGGGTAACGTCCACCATAATTCCAGCTCCCACCAGACATTAAAGACCAATCTCCAACCCCCGAAGAAGAATAATCAATATCATATAAATCAGGAAGACCTAAAAAATGTCCATATTCATGAGCATATACACCCATCGTAGTCAATCCACTTCCCCCGGATTCTTCCGGTTCCATCGTATAAGAACTTACATTGATGCCATCCATATGCATCGTATAAGAAGTACTCCAGGCATGTGAGTGAACTTGATTAACATTACCGGTAGCTTCATATCCTGGTCCGGCATGAACTACAAACACACCATCACACCAACCGTTGCCATCACTATCAAACAAAGAATAATCAACATCCGTATCAGCCGCTAATATAGCATCCTCAGCCATTCGTTGTGCATTTTGCGGGTAATCTCCAAATCCTTTTTGACCATCAACGTAATAAGCATAGGTCTCAGGCATCCGATACCAACCAACGACAAAACCTTTGATGAAAAAATTACCATAAGAATTTTCCAAATAAAATTCTGTCATTGAATAAGAATCATCATATTCATTTTTAGAAAATAAAAGATTATCAAAATCACCTTTTGTTGCCGCATAACCACCACCTGAAGCAGGATTATCACTGAAATCAACCAGTATTACCAATACATTTGCAGTATCCACAGCATCTGGGCTTTTACTAAAAGCCTGCCCTGGAACTTTTTCAGCCAAGGCAATACTTGGAGCCGGTTGGTTCATCCCACGGGAACGAGCATCCTTAACAGACTCAATATAAGATTCCAATTCGCCAGACTGTTTTAGTTGTTCTAATATCTCAGGCGACAACGAAGTAGCATAAGCCGTTGTACCGTTGAACACCAACAAAAATATAATCAGGACTGTAATTATACAATAAGTCCATTTTAAATAAAACATAGAATTTTTCAAGAACATCTCCTTCTTTGGTGTAATAGCAGACAAATTTAAAATAAACAAAATCGAAAAAAAGTCAATTGTTTAAACTAATAACGCAGAATATGTTATGATATTGGATAAGAAAAGATGTTTATGAAATTAAAAATAGGTCAAGATAGGTGATTTTATGAATATTACTATCAATCGGACGGATTTTTACAAAAGCATTTTGTTTATTAGAATCTTCTATTGAGACCGACTTTCTATTACCGCCGATAGCAGATATGTAAAAGTATTTATCAAGGCAAATACCCACATGAAAAGCATAGTCATTTTTAAAATAAAAAACTAACGCACCTTTTTTAGGTTTTTCAATTTCAAAAAATTTAAACCGTCGATATAAACTATCAGCGGTAAAGTCTTCATATTCTTTTAACAGCCCAACCGATTTTAATGATTCTACAACCAACCCACTACAGTCAAAACCGGACGGATCATCCCCTCCCCAGAGATAAGATGTCCCAATATATGAAATTGCTGTTTGAATAAATCTTTTACGAGCATAATAATTTTTCCACACACCTATGGGCATGTTTTTATTGTTTACTAAAAATTTACCTGTTTTTTTGAGATTATTATTTATTTGTAAGGCACATCAAACATCATGTTCTATTATTTTTAATTTACCAAATTTCTCAGAAACATAAACACCAATACTAATCAATATTGCTCCCAAAATCAGCCAAATTGTTAATGATTCATCAATCAAAATCCATGCAAAAATCATAGTGAACAATGGTTCAATATACAAATAAATACCCACTTCAGCCGCTGTTTGACGCTTGAGACCTTCTGACCATAGCCAAAAAGCAATCGCAAGAGAAAAGATGCCTAAAAAAATCAAAGAGATTGAAACATTAAATGAAAGATGAAGAAATTTTTCATAACCGGTTGTGAATAATGTATATGGGATAAAAATCAAGCCGGCAATTCCAGCCAAATAAAAAGTTACCACCAACGGATGAATTTTGGATGTTAATTCTCTGGTGCCAATAGTATAAAATGCCCAAGTAACACAGGAGCCTAAAACAATAAAATCCCCTCTTGAGTTTATCCAAGCCAAATTAGAGGCATCGCCATTATAAATAAGACCGAAAACTCCTGAGCAGGCAATAAGAAGCCCAATCCATTGGGGAATTGTAAATTTCTCTTTCAAATACACCCAACCTAAAATAGCAATAAAAATTGGAGCTGTCGTTTGTATCCATGCTGTGTTGGAAGCCGATGTTTCCTGCATCCCGGTAGCCATCACCCAAAAATGTAAAAAAACTACAATTGAAGCAAAAAATAATTTACCTTTCATCGCAACCGGCCAGAGGCTGAGCCTCTTTGATTTTATTATGATAAACAAAACAGGAGTGGCAAGCATAAACCTTGCGGAAACCATCTCGACCGGATCAAGTTCGGTTAAGACAACTTTAATTGCAATATAAGAAATTCCCCAAAACAAAACAGGGATTATAAGGTACGCTGAAGCTAAATTCATGGAATGAATAAATACAATTTAAGTAAAAATTCAAGGGTTAGATTTAAAATAACTATCACAGAACTCAGATTGGCGAAAAAGACAGTTTGCAAGATATCTGAATCAATCAAAGTGATATCATATTGGTCTTAAAATATCAAAAAAAGCCTCTCTCTGGCTCTGAAAATAAACGAAACTGTAAGATATTTGAGAATATTTTTTCAAAATAATGGAACATTAATTATTTTTTGTCGTTTTAAAAATAAATCTTTACAAATTAGTATGGATTTAGTAATATATGTCGAATTTGAAATTGGAAGACTAAAAATGAGAATTACTGCATTAGAAAAATATGGTTTACGGTGTATGTTAGCTCTTGCTAATGAGGGACCGGAAAAACAACTTTCTATACCGGAAATAGCTGAGAAAGAAGGGCTATCAATCCCCTACACCTCTAAACTTCTTTCAATTTTGAGAAAAGCACAACTTGTCAAAGCTATCAGGGGTCGCAAAGGTGGATTTTGTATTTCTCGCTCTCCAAAATCTATAAATCTATTGGAAATAATTACTGCATTAGGCGGACCTTTAATTGAACCGATGCATTGTAGCAAGTTTTCCGGCCAGATGGAAACATGTGTTCATCTTGAGAAATGTTCAGTTATGTATGTTTTTAGCGGTTTAGCCGGGTACATTGGAGATTATTTACACGAAACATCATTAGATGACATTTTAAATGGCAATATTTTAGAAAAAGTTAAAAGAATTAGATCCAATGTTCATATAGATAATAAAGATTCATTCAAAGAATTAATTAACCTTAATAATAGTTTTAAAGAAAATGGCTCTGAATTTACTCATAATAAATCTAATAGCCAAAAAGGAAAAATCAAAAAGGATTAGTTATGCCAGACAAAAAACCAATTTTTGAATTTAAAGATATTCATGTATCTATCGAAGAGAAAGAAATTGTCAAAGGAATTTCACTCACGATGTATCCGGGTGAAACCCACGCTATTATGGGACCTAACGGGTCAGGAAAATCTTCACTCTCTAATGCTCTTATGGGACATCCCGCTTATAAAATCACCAGCGGTGAAGCATACATTAATGGCGAATCAATACTGGACATGGAATCAGATGAACGCTCTCGTGCCGGTCTGTTTTTAGCTTTTCAGTATCCTCTTGCCATCCCCGGCGTCAGTGTTGCCAATTTTCTAAGAACTGCTCTGCAATCACATCGCGGCAAAGATGCTGATATGTCTGATTTCAGAAAACTCTTAAAAGCGGAAATGGCTGCTCTTTCAGTTGACCCTTCTTTTGCTACTCGCTATTTAAACGATGGTTTTTCCGGAGGGGAAAAAAAGAGAGTTGAAATTCTACAGATGGCAATTCTTAACCCCAAAGTTGCACTTTTAGATGAAACTGATTCCGGCCTTGATATTGATGCTTTAAAATCTGTATCAGAAGGAATTAACCGTTACCATAATGAAAACAATGCGATGCTTTTAGTAACTCACTACCAAAGATTATTGAATTATGTCAAACCAAATAGAGTTCATGTAATGGCTGATGGTAAATTTGTTACATCAGGCGGACCGGAACTGGCATTGAAACTTGAAGAAGAAGGATATGACTGGATTATTGGGAAAAATCAGGGAATTGGAGCATAGCAATGTCTGAAATTAATCAGAATAAAGATATTTCATCACTAAATCAGGACTATGCCACTAAATATGGTTTTAAAGACCCGGTAGAATATTTTCACAAAGGAGCCAAAGGTCTTAATCATGAAGTTGTAGAAATGATTTCGAAAGTAAAAAAAGAACCAAAGTGGATGAAAGAAAAACGCCATGAAGCCTTGGATATTTTTTATTCCAAACCAATGCCCAAATGGGGCAACTCAGAACTTCTGAGTGAAATAGATTTTGATGACATTTATTATTTCATGAGACCTATTGAAAAACAGCAGGATAATTGGGATGATGTGCCTCAATATATTAAGAACACTTTTGACAAACTTGGCGTTCCTGAAGCGGAACAGAAATTTTTGGGTGGCGTTACTGCCCAGTATGAATCTGAAGTTGTTTATCACTCCTTGAAAGAAGATTTAAAAAAACAAGGAATTATATTTCTTGATATGGATAGTGGCTTAAGAGAGCATGAAGAACTTGTTCATAAATATTTCAGCACTGTTATTCCATCTTCGGACAATAAATTTGCGGCTCTTAATACAGCAGTTTGGTCAGGAGGATCATTTCTCTATGTTCCCCCGGGTGTCGATGTCAAAATTCCTCTTCAGGCATACTTTAGAATCAACGCTGAAAATATGGGACAATTCGAAAGAACTTTAATCATTGCAGATAAAGATTCACGAGTACATTATATTGAAGGTTGCACTGCTCCAATTTATTCAACTAATTCTCTACATTCGGCGGTTGTGGAAATAAGAGCACATGAAAACTCATATATCCGATATACTACAATTCAGAATTGGTCGAGGAATATCTTCAATCTGGTAACCAAAAGAGGGTCTGTTTTCAAAAATGCCGCTGTTGAATGGGTTGATGGAAATATGGGATCTCGCTTAAGCATGAAATACCCATGTATTCAACTTATGGAAGAGGGTGCTAAAGGGGAAGTTTTATCAGTTGCGTTTGCAGGTGTTGACCAACATCAGGACACCGGCTCAAAAGTAATTCATGTCGCCCCAAACACATCATCACGTATTACATCCAAATCTATCTCAAAAGATAACGGAAGAGCTTCTTATAGGGGATTGGTCAAAATCCATAAAGGAGCTGAAAACGCAAAAGTTTCAGTAGAATGTGACGCTCTATTGATTGGTGATAAAGCTCGCTCTGACACCTACCCAACTATGGAAGTAGATAACGATCAAGTCAAAGTGGAACATGAAGCACGAGTTTCCAGAGTAGCAGAAGAACAACTCTTCTATCTTACCAGTCGAGGACTTACCGAAGATGATGCACGTCTTTTGATTGTAAATGGCTTTATGGAACCGTTTACCAAAGAGTTACCTTTGGAATATGCGGTTGAATTAAATCGCCTTATTCAGCTTGAAATGGAAGGATCTATTGGATAATGAATAATATAGATTTTCA